>CANRAI010000060.1 GCA_947628555.1 uncultured Clostridia bacterium
CTGCTTTTACGGCGGCGCGCAGGATTTTTCTTCCGTCCTGCCCGAAAAGGAGAGGTGGCGTTTCCGCAGCCTTATTCCGCTTGGGAATATCGTGGAAAGGCGTTTTACGCCCGCCCACGCCTTGGCGGCGCGGCTTACTCCGAAGGAAGCGAATTTTTTACAAGTTGACGTGCAGACAGCCTTGAAATTTTTGCGCGGACTTACTTTCGATTGTGTGTCGGATTTAAAGGGCTGGTATCTTGTGACGTATGAAAAATTGCCCCTCGGCTGGTGCAAGGCGGTGAACGGAACAGCTAAGAACCACCTTCCGAAAGCCCTGCGAATTTAAAACGTTGCGCTTTATTTTATAAACGTTGCGCTTTGATTTTATAAAAGTTTAAACAGCCAAACGGGCGGGAATGTTCCCGCCCGTTTGGCTGTATCTTATCTTTTGGATAATGTCAGCACGGGTTTTCCATACTGAAATCCGTTATTAAAATACATTCTGTAAAAGCCGCAGTCCAAAATCTGAACATAAAAGCGGCGGGAAAATTCCCGCCGCTTTCTTAGATTGATTATTCTTTATTTCCGTCTCCGCTTTCATGGCTTTCTCCGTCGGGTTCGGGAGTTTCGCCGCTTTCTTCCGCCGTCTCTTCGGCGCTTTCGGGCGCCTCGGTTTCCACGGCAGGGATTTCCGAAGTTGTTTCCTCAGGGGCTTCCTGCTCTTCAGAAGGAACTTCCGGCTGTGCTTCCTCAGGGGTTTCTGCCGGCTCTTCCGGAGTAGCTTCCGACTGTGCTTCCGCCTCGCCGTTCCCGGCTTCGTCCTCTGCGGGCGCGTTCTTTTCTATCTTATATCTTCTGATATAGCGTTCGCGCTGTTTGTAGTTGTTCTTCTGAATCTTCTTGTTGGTGCGCTTAACGCTGTATTTCTTCCAGATATATCTTACCAAAACCGCCGCAAGCGCGAACAGCATTACAAGCGCGAATATCAGGGAGGTTATAAGCAGCCAGCCGCTTCCGTTGTTGTTACTGCCCGAGTCCGTCGCGTCGTTGTCGGTGTCGTTGTCGTCCGCCGTGTTCAAACTTACGGTCTGGTCGATAGCCGAGTAGTCAACGAATACGTTATATGAGTTTTCGTCGTGCGTCTTGAAATATGTCAAAGTTTCGCTGTTGTCGTCGATGGAATAATCGTAGCCCGTCTGACCGTTTTCGGCTGTATTCTTGTTGAAGGGAACGAATTTAGCCGAATCGTACAGCGTGAACGTGTAGTACATAGCTTCGAAATCGGGGTCAACGCCCGCATCCTTCAACGCCGTCGTCTTGTCCTCTTCGGTAATTCCCAGCTCTCCGAGGACTTTTTCGTAATCGGCTATGGAAGTTACTTCGTCGGTAAGCTTGCTTGCGTCTTTTTCGAGAATAAGCTTTGTATAAACGTCCTTAATCTGCTGTTCGTAGTAGGAGAGTACGGAAGTGAAGTTGGAATCGGAGATGTTAGCCGAGCTGTAATCGAATGCAACCGCGCCGTTGACGGGAGTATCTTCGCCGTTCGTTACGCCCGTCTCCTCGCGCGAGCCGCTCCAAAGTTCCAACCTGTAATCCCTTGCGGAACTGCCGGAGTGGATTATGAAGTTCACCGTTACCCACTTGCCGTTGGTATTTGTTATTTTAACGAAGTATTCGGGGGCGTTTTCCTTATCGTAGGAATATCTTGCAATGGCGGGGTCGAAGTTGTTGACCTCGACGTCGCGCTTGCCGCCTACCATATAATAATATTTCTGCGTTTCCGCGTCGTATTCGTAAATTCTCTGTTCGTCAACGCACAGGTAGTGGTTTGCAAGCTTTTCGCCCTTTTCGTCGCTGTAATACAGTACGCCGTCCTGCAAATCGTCGTAGCTTACGCGCTTGAAGCTGCCGTCGTCCTGCTTTTCGTAGAATACGTCGTGTTCGTAGTTCTTATATTTGAATCTCGGCGTGAGATTGTAGAGGTTAGCGAAAATCTTTCCGTCCTTGTCCTCGTACAAACCGTCGTCGCGCAGGTTATAAACTATGGCTTCGCGGTGTTCTGTTTCCGTCCAATCCTCGTCGTATTCCTTATTCAGCACGTTGCCTTCCATATCGTAGTGGAAAGTGTAGGTGGGGGTTTCGTATTTCAAAACGTTGCGGTTGGAAGGATTCACAAGGTAGATATACGCCTCCGCGTCGCCTGAAACCAATACTTTGACGCTTATAGTCTTGTAGCTGTTTGCCGAAATGGTTTGAGTGTTGCCGATGTATCCGTAGTTCTTTACAATCTCTTCTTCGGTGTAGTAAGTTTCTTCTTCGTCGAATTTCTGTTCTTCCTCAGAAAGTGAACTTACCTGTTTGAAATCCCCGTTTTCGTCCTTGATATAATATTGTTTGAAATTATCCTCGGTGGCTTTCGCCCTGTTGCGGTATTTGCGCAGACTGTCAACGATGATAAGCGGCTGATAACAGTCCTCGCCGAAGACATCGTCCCATGCTTTTGCCGCGGAAATGAAATCGGGCTTGAACGCCTCTAAAATCGATTCTTGTAGTTTTGTGTCGTAATCTTCAAAGTGCTCGCGGTTGATAAGGCCCGTTATGCCGTCTTTGCTGTTGTTCTGCTTGTCGTAGTCGTCTCCGAATTCCTTATCCGTTACGTAACTGCTGCCGCCGTTTACGCCGTAATAGGTGGAAGGGGAAGCAATGTCGGTCTTGACGTTGGTCATTCCGTTTGCGGAATCGAAAGCGTTGCCCGACTTTTCTTCCTCTTCGTTGAAGTTCAAAGTCTTTGCATAGCTGCCCTCGGAAACCAGGTTGAACACTTCTTCCGTAACGTCAAGGCTCTGCATATTCGCCATTGCTATCCAGCCCGAGGAGTAGGAAGTGCTTGTCGTGTCCGCAATAGCGGTATTGCCGTAGCTGAATTCAAGCTTGAAGTCTTTCTGTTCTTTTGTATCGTTGTGTACGAAGAAGAAACACTGTACCCAGCCGTTATAGATATCCTTGCTGTCGCCGATGTCCGTTGTAACGTTCTTTGTGCTTATGGCAAAACTTGCCGAATTGTCCTTGTCGCTTGCGTCGATAAGTCTTACGGTGGCGGGAGTGCCGTCGGTATCCGAAGTCTTTACCCAGAAGGAGATTATTTTGTAATTTTTGCTTTGGCTGTTGGAGTAACCGTCAACCGAGAAAAGCTTAGCGGAGTTGTCCGTAGCGTCGTTGTTTTCGATAGTGGCGGTATAAGCCGCGCCGTAAGCGGAGAGCATTACGACCATATTGCCGTTTTCGTAGCTGAACTTATCCAATGCGGAAAGTCCCTTTTCGCCCGAGAGCGCGGCGTTGAGCCTGTCGGACAAATCCCTGAATTTAAGTCCGTCCTCGTCCGTACCGTTGAAGTCGGCGGCGGAGAATTTGTCGTGACTGAAATCGTAAATGCCTATAAGGTCGTTGAACGTGGGTCTGCCGCCCGTGTATTCAAGCCCTTCGGGAAGAACGTAACCGCTTCTGTCGGAAGAAGTGAAGTTTTGCAGTTTCGCGCCGTTTTTAAGGGCGGAGGCGTAAAGCTTTCCGTTGGTTTTTTCTTCCGTGGTAAGCGCGACCGTAGCTTTCAGTTCGTTGCTGTCGAAGCGCACTTCGGTCTTGCTGTCGGTCACGCCCTCGATATTTTCGGAGGCAAGGTCGATAAGGTAGTGGAAACGGTCGGAATATCTTGCGGAATCGCCGTTTCTAACTTCTCTGTCGGCAATGAAAATCTTTTCTTCTTCTGCGCTGGTAAGCGAGCAGTATGAAGGCTTGTCCTTATCCAGAATCACGCTTTCGTTTTCGTGATAGGTGCAGCCCTCGTCGTCGAGGTCGATGAATTTCTTCACTTCTACGTCGTCGAAGAACGCATAACCCGTAACTTTCTGCGAATTTTCGCTGTCGCCCAGGCCCAGATTTATCGTAATGGTGCTGTCGGCGAAGTCGCAGGCGTTCACATATACCGTATATTTAAGCCAGCCGTTGCTTGAAACGCTCTCGTCCGGCGTAACGCTTTCGTCTGCGAGTATTTTTTCGGTGTTTATCGCGCGGATTTTGAAGGAGTCGATTGCGGTGGAAGCCACGGACTGTGTAACTTCGATATACGCGCCCCTGTTTTCGTCGTCGTTCTGGAAGAAGCCCTTGTCGAATTTAAGGTCCGCAGTCTTTACCCAAACGGAAATTTCCGCGGCGGTGTTGGCTTCCAGCGAGATGCTTTGGGAGGTGTAGTGCTGTTCGATGCCGTTGTATTTGCTGTTCGAGGGATAGTTGTGAATCATCAGGACGTTGCCGACTGATTCCGTAAGCTCCTCGTCGAGGAAATAGTTTCCGTCGTCGTCGAGATATACTTTTGTAGAGCCGAGCGTTTTGGCGTTTTCGTCGAACGCGCCGAGGTGCGTTTCGGGGTTTTCAATCATCGCGTAGCGCACGGGCTGCGTGCAGTCCTCGTCGAAGTAGAATTCGGCGTTTTCCTCGTCGGGATTTTCCTGAACTTTTTTGTAAACCTTGCGGCCGAGATAGGTATAGCCGCTTTCTTCGTCGCCCTCTATGCCGAGGAAGTCCTTATACGTGCCGTGAATGGCTATTATGTCGTCTGAGTCGGTGACCTCTTCGTCAGTCTTGAAGCTCGCCGCATAGGAATCGACGTATAAAAGGTCCTCGGAATCCATTCCGTTGTAATCGACATGTAAATCGTTGTAGTCGGGGTCGCTCGTGCTCAGGTCGTTGTTGTATTCGATTTTTTCCTTTAAGTCGGAAGCGGTCAAAAGCTCCCACGCCGATTTAGAAGTATTTATGATACCCGACATAACGCCCGAGCTGTCGCCCGAACGCGACCAGTTGTTCACGCTTTTTATAAGATGTACGGCGCCCTCGGGGACAGTGGAAAACTCAAAGTTGCCGTTCTTTAAAAGCTGAGTGTCCTCGCGCTGGGTCTTGGAGTCGGAAGGCTCTTCGGGCTCGTTTGTGGGAGCGCAGGCAGCCGCAAGCCCCGTGCAGGTTACCGAAATCGCGCACAGCGCAGCGATTGTCGCTTTCTTGAATCTGGAAAATTTTCTGTATTTCATAGAACACCTTGTAATTATTTCGTACCATATCATTTTAATATAATTCGGTTTTATAATCAAGCGATTATCGCGCCTATATGCACAAAAAATATTTTTATTTTCCTTAAAATTGCAAAAACTTAAATAAAATAACTACGGAGGGCGCCGTAAGGAATGGAAATAAACAAAAAAGACATAAGGGGCGCGCTTGCGGGTTTTCTGACGGGCGCGGTCAACGGAGTTTTCGGCGGCGGGGGAGGAATGGTAGCCGTGCCCCTACTTAAAAACCTTATGGGATATGAGGAAAAGCGGGCGCACGCCACGGCGATTTTAGTTATCGCGCCCGTCTGCGCGGCCTCGGCGGTCGTGTATATCTTAAACGGCTATTTCCGCGCGGACGTAGTAATACCCGCGGCGGCGGGCGCGCTCGCGGGCGGTTTTGTCGGGGCAAAACTTTTGGACGTTCTCCCAGGTTTTATAGTCAACATAATCTTTATCGCCCTGATGTTCGCGGCGGGCATAAGGCTGCTGTTTTGAGCTTTATAATTTATCTTTCCGTCGGCTTTGCGGCGGGACTTCTCGGAGGAATGGGAATGGGGGGCGGAACAATACTTATTCCCGCGCTGACCCTGTTTGCCGGAGTGGAACAGCACGTCGCGCAGGCGACTAACCTCATAGCTTTCCTGCCCATGGCGGCGCTCAGTTTAAGCGTGCACAGAAAGCGCGGGCTTCTCGGCTTTGAAGGGGTCGGGTTCATAATAATCCCCGCCGTGATATTTTCCGTGCTCGGCGGCTTTGCCGCTTCTTTTCTCCCCGGCGTCGTCCTCAAAAAACTTTTCGGCGCGTTCCTCGTCCTGCTCGGCGTGCGCGGGCTTATGAATCTGAAAATCCGAAGTTAAGCTTAATTTTTCGAAATCAGTTTTTTAAGTGGCTGAAAGGAGAACATTTTCAACAGATATGCCAAAGTTGCGGTAAACGCGAGGGTAACGGGCGCGCATAAAAGAATTTGAAAAAACGGAGAAAGAAAATTCTTTGCGAATCCGTTTAAAAGTAGTCCGAAAAGGCAGCCGCCGCCTATTGCGGCGGCTCCTTTAAGAAGATATGCCGAAACGTTCACGCCGCGGCATTTTTTCTTTAAAAGCCTGATATTCATTCCCGCAGAAAACAGGTTGCTGAAAGCAAGCCCGCACACGTAGCTGTAAACCCCTATGAAATGCGTGAGAAAAACTATGCTTAAAAGAGTCGCGGCGGCGCCTATCCCGAAGTAAATAAGGGTCTGTTTTTCGCAGTTCATTGAGTTTAACACGGTGTTCGTCATCATGGAAATGCACATGGGCAAAACCAAAAACGAACTTATTGTCACTATTTCGCCGCACAGCTCGCTCGAATATAAAAATTCGCTTATCGCCCCGCCCAGCGAAAAAAGCAAAGGCACTATTGCCGCGGCAATCAGCACGGCAGCCGAAACGGATTTTTCCACGTCGCGCCGCACGGCTTCGTCGTTGCCCCTGTAAAAACTTTCGGAAAGTTCGGGCGCGACCACCACGGCTATGGAGCCAATTGCGGACGACGGAATGAACAGCATAGGCACTGCCATACCAAGGCACACCCCGTAAAGGCTTACGGCTTCGGAATTTCCCAGCCCGCTCGCCACGAGCAGCGCGGGCAGCAGGAACGCCACGGCGGAATTAAGAAGGGAAGCCAAAGTTCTCATCGCGGTTATCGGCGAGGCGGAAACAATCAGCGGTTTCAGTTGAGGCCTCGGGTCGGAAAGCTTACCGCCCGTGGTAAAATACCACCCGAGCGACACGCAGAACGAAAATACATAGGAAATAAGCACCGCGATTACGGCGTATTTCGCCCCGAGAACGGGGTCGGGCGTTCCCCAGATAAGTATCACGCCGCAAATTACCATAACGGCGTCTTCGAGGAGTTCTATAACCGAATAGGGCAGAAATTGTTTGTTTCCCCAGAAAGACCCGCGTATTACGGCGTAAATGGAAGTCAGAATTAGCCCGGGAAGAAGAATTACGAAAATGTCGGCGCACCGCCCGTCGGAAAACAGGAATCCGAACGCGTTTCTGCCGAAAAACAAAATAAGCGCCGACGGCACTGTAATAAACAGAGTGCATAAAATTCCCGCCGTTACCGCCGAGTGTTTTCCGTTGACGTCGCGGTTTGCGCCGCTCTTTGCCATAA
>CANRAI010000061.1 GCA_947628555.1 uncultured Clostridia bacterium
GGCGGCGCTCTTTCGTAAGCTTTCTGCTCTGCTCCGCCCGCCATTCGTCTATCTTTTTATGGTCGCCGCTCAACAGCACCTCTGGCACGGCTTCCCCTTTATAGACCGCGGGGCGGGTGTATTGGGGATATTCGAGCCCGCCCGAAGCAAAACTTTCATCGACGAGCGAGCCGTCCGAAATCACCCCGTCAACATAACGCGCTATGCAGTCGCATACCACCATAGCGGGAAGCTCTCCCCCCGTCAGCACGTAGTCGCCTATGGATATCTCCTCGTCAATATACATATTCAGCACGCGCTGGTCTATTCCTTCGTAATGCCCGCACAGCAAAACAAGACGGTCGAACCTTAAAAGTTCGAACACCGTGCTTTGTTTAAAGGTTTTTCCCTTGGGGGACAAATAGATTCGGCGCGCCGTATGGTCGGGGTCAACCGCCTCTATGGCGGAACCGACGGGCTGCGGCATCATCACCATTCCCGCGCCCCCGCCAAAAGGATAGTCGTCGCACTTCATGTGCTTGTTTTGGGCGAAGTCGCGGATATTCACGACGGAAAGTTCTATCTTCCCCGCCGCACGCGCCCTGCCGATTATGCTTTCGCCGAGCGGGGCGAACATTTCGGGGAAAAGCGTGAGTATAGTTATTTTCATGCAATAAGATTGACTTTGTTTTTAATTATATATTTGATAAAGAAGAAACTTCCCACGTCTATTGCGGCGTAAATCAGTATTTTTATCCAGTTCGCAAGATGAACGGAGACGTAAGTTTCCAGATTCATAAACTGAGGCATAAGCGCCGTGGACAGAATATTCCAGACGACATACACGCCGATAAGAATACCGAACGTCACGGCCTTTCTGTGCGAATTGAAAAGCTGCCCCACGGAAATCACGGCGAACACCACAAGCAGGAACATGGGAATTTCGAAAATGTAACAAAGCAATCTTTCAAAGAAAGAAAGCGGGTCCAACGAAATTACCTGAGATATGGTTTCGCCCAAAGCGCCCAGCGTTTGGTAAATCATCTGCATTACGTCGAAGTTCCACCCGACGAGGAATATCAGCATGGAGATAACCGAAACGGCGAAAGCCGCGAAAATTGCGATAAGCGAGGACAACAGCTTACCTACGATAAGCTGTACGGGGGTTACGGGCAGGGAAAGGGTCATATAGCCCTCGCCCGTGAAAAGCGTCTTGTAAAAACGGTTTATGCCCAGCGCGTACGCCCCAATTACAAGCGCAAAAATCGCAAACACATAGAACATTATTATTATAATCAACAACGTATCCGCTACCGAGGAGTCGCCCGTCTGCGCTGCCACGACGGAAATAAGTATTCTGCCCGTAACCGCAAACAGAAGGACGGCGGCGGCCAGAAATACAAGCACGCGGAAAAGCGCGTACAGCTCGTGCTTCAAAAGCTTTCTTACCATTTGAACACCTCCCTGAAAAGCTGGTCGAGCGATTTGCCCTCGCGCTGCCTTGCCTCTTCGGCGGGTTCGTCGAGCACAATCGTCCCTTTGTTGAGAAATATCGCGTGGGTCAATACGGGTTCTATATCGGCGATAAGGTGCGTACAGAGGAACACGGTGGAATTCTCCGCCTTGTTCACCATAACCGTTTCGAGGATGAAGTCGCGCGCGGCGGGGTCAACTCCCGCGATAGGCTCGTCTAAAATATACAGCCTTGCGTTGCGCGCCATCGTCAAAATCAAACCCAACTTTTCCTTGTTGCCCTTGGAAAGGGCCTTGATTTTCTGCTTCAAGCCTATACCGAGGCGGGATAGTAGATTTTCCGCCTTATCCCTGCTGAAATCGGCGAAGAAGTCGGCGCAATACCTCAGCGACTGTTCGACGTTCATCCAGTCGCTAAGAAAATTGGCGTCGGGAAGGTAGGCCGTAAACGCCTTTGTTTCCGGACAGGGCGCCTTGCCGTCGAGAAGAATTTTACCGCTCGTGGGTTGAAGCATGCCCATTGCAAGCTTTATAAGCGTCGATTTGCCGCTTCCGTTAGGACCGAGAAGTCCGACAATCCCGCCCGATTCCACGTTTAAATTCACGTTGGAAAGCGCGGGCGTGCCGCCGTAATTTTTCGTAAGACTTTCGCATTGAAGAATTACCGACATTTTAACCTCCTATCTTTCTTATACTCTTTCCATATTCTTTATATGGATACTTCTTTGAACCGTTTTTTATCCACGGTTATGATTTTGTTTTCGAGATCCACGCCGTCAATAACGCCCTCGGCCGCGGCGAAACTAAGTTCGCCATTGGGGGTTTCCAGCGTGAAGATATCCGTTTTCGCGGGCGTGACCGAAATCACCTCGCCCACTTCTCCTCCATTGGAAAACACGACTTTACAGCCCGTAAGGTCGCCTATATAATAGCGGCCCTCGGGCAGAGGAGGACAGTCCTCCCTCAACGCGTCGATTTCCTTGCCGCGCAGAAGTTCGGCGGCGTTTCTGTCGGCGACCCCGCGCAGAGCGACGTATGCAAATTCACCCGCGGCGCGCACGTTTAAAACGGCGTATTTTTCGCCCGAAATAAATACCTGTCTTATCTTTTTCAAATCCTCGGCGTTGTCGAGATGAACTTTCACCTTGACCTCGCCGCGGATTCCCTGCGGCTTTAAAACCGTGGCTACCGTAAGATAATCCATAACTCCTTTTCTCCGCTCCTGTTTTTGAAAACGCGGGACGTACCGCACTTTATTAAGAAACGCGCAAAATGATTGCGCGTTTAAAGAACTATTCCTTTTCCTTTATTTCCACAAAGTAACGCTTGCCGCCGCGGGGCGTGGAAGCGCCGACCAAAGTGCGCAGCGCCTTGGCTATTTTGCCCTGCTTGCCTATTACCTTGCCCATATCGCTTGCGGCGAGAAAGACGGTAACGTCAACGGAATGTTCCTTTTCCTCTACCTTGTACTCGATTTCGTCCTTGCACTCGGCGAAATGACTTACTACGTATTTTATGAGTTCAAGCTCCATAATAAATTCTCCCTCGGCGCGTTAATAGGGGTGTTGCGCCGTCCTTTCACGGGTTTTGCCCGATTTTATTCCTTTTTCTTCTTGTTGTTGGTCTTGGGTGCGGAAAGCTTTGCAGGCTTTTCCATTGCTCCCGCCTGAACGAGATAGCTCTTCACCGTTTCGGTGGGCTGTACGCCCTTTGCAAGCCATTCCTTAGCCCTTTCGACGTCGATTTTTACCTCGGCGGGGGTTTTAAGGGGGTCAACGTAACCCAACTTGTCGATGTACTCGCCCGACTGCGCCTTGCGCGAATCGATGACTACTACGCGGTAGAAAGGGCTTTTCTTGTCGCCCATTCTTGTAAGTCTCATTTTTACTGCCATAATTTTACTCCTTTGGAATTATATATTATTTTTTATTTTTATCCTATTTTAAGTAATCCGATTAAAACGGAAGTCTTTTTTTGCCATTTTTGAACTGCTTCATAAGCTGTTTTGTCTGCTCGAACTGTTTGAGAAGCTGGTTTATTTCCTGCACGGACGTGCCCGAACCCGCGGCTATCCGCTTTTTGCGGGAAGCGTTTATTATTGCGGGCTCTATCCTCTCCCTTTTGGTCATTGAAAGAATTATTGCTTTGGTGCGGTCGATTTTTTTCTCGTCGATGTCCTCGGGGCGAATCTTCCCGCCCATATTGCCGGGCATCATTGCAAGCAACGCCTGCGCGCCGCCCATTTTCTTCATGTTTTCGTATTGGGTGAGATAATCTTCAAGCGTGAAAGAATTTTCAAGCATCTTCTTCTGCATCACCCGGGCTTGTTCTTCGGTGACGGCTTCCTGCGCCTTTTCGATAAGCGTAAGCACGTCGCCCATACCGAGTATTCTCGAAGCCATTCTGTCGGGATAAAAGGGTTCGAGGTCGGAAAGTTTTTCGCCCACGCCTATAAATTTTATAGGTTTGCCTGTGACAGCCTTTATGGAAAGGCATGCGCCGCCGCGCGTATCGCCGTCGAGCTTCGTCAATATAATGCCCGTGACTTCAAGCCTTTCGTTGAACGTCTTGGCGACGTTTACCGCGACCTGGCCCATCATACTATCCACGGTAAGCAGAATTTCTGTAACGTCAACGGCTTTTTTGATTTCTTCGAGTTCCCGCATTAACGGTTCGTCTATTTCAAGGCGCCCCGCCGTATCTATGATAACCGTGTCGAAGCCCATAGATTTTGCGTACTCAACGCTTTCTTTCGCGGTCTTTACGGGGAATTGCGCGCCCTTTTCAAAAACTTCCGCGCCTGCGTTCCTGCCTACTACTTTTAATTGGTTTATTGCGGCTGGACGGTAGATATCGCAGCCCACCAAAAGGGGCTTTTTACCGCTCTTTTTAAGGTTGACGGCAAGCTTTCCGCATAGGGTGGTTTTACCCGCGCCTTGAAGCCCGCACATCATTATCACCGTGGGCGGCTTTGGGGAAACATTCAATTTCTGGTTTGACGAACCCATTAAGGCAATCAGCTCGTCATTGACGATTTTAATTACCTGCTGCGCGGGATTTAAGGACTTTAAAATTTCCTGCCCCACAGCCTTTTCGGACACTTCGGCGCAAAACTGTTTTGCGACCTGTATGTTTACGTCCGCTTCCAGAAGCGCCACGCGCACCTCGCGCATGGCGGTCTTTATTTCAAGCTCCGTAAGCCTGCCGCGCTTGGTAAGTTTGGAAAATATATGGTTTAATCTTTCGGATAAAGACGCGAATAACGCCATACGTACCCCTTTATTTTAATTCATCCGCTTTGCCGCGGCGGAAAATCCTTTTTCATTACCGCCCGCACGCACGGGTCGGCAAGCGCCGCGCCGACCTCTCCCGAATAGTCTTTGGAAAGGATTTCTTCAAGCTCGGCGACCTCTGCGGTCAAATCGGGATGGGCTGCCTTGAACTTTTCCGCCCAGCGCTCCGCGTCCGTCGTCATAAAACTGACTTGCAAGCCGTACTCGGCGCTCGCCGACACAAAATTCAGCTTGCTTTCCCATTCTTCAAGCTGCTTTTTGCAGCCGTTCAGACAGTCGGAAACAGCCTGCCGCGAAATACCTTTCTGCTCCGCAATCTCCGACATAGTAAGGTCGAGATTGAAATATAAATCGGTTATTTCCCGCTGGGTCGGGGTCAAAAGCCCCGAATACGCGTCCCACAGGCGCATAAATTCTATTTTATTCATAGGCGTAATGCTTTACAGCTTGACTATATATTAAAATTTTTTTTATAGTCTGTCAAGCGATTAAGCTTTACAAGTCAAAAATTTTTAAGTTTTTTAACAAATTGTTTGATTTATTAACAATCGCAGGGCTTTGCCGCAAAAAAAGATTAAAAATTGACAGAGTCGCGGGCGAGTGGTAAAATATGTTTCGTTTTGAGAGGTGTTTTATGCGCAAGGAAATCGGCGGCGTGCTGTACGACACGGCTTCATCGACAATAGAAAAGAAATTCACGAGCGGGGTCCCCGGCGACCCCCGCGGATATGAGGAAACTTTATACGTCACTGCGGAGGGGAAGTACTTTATATACACTTACGGCGGAGCGGAATCCAAATATCCGACCGAAAACATCACCCCCATAACGAGAGAGAACGTAAAGGCGTGGATACTTTCGCGGTAATTTCCAATCAAACGAAATACATTTACCACGATAATCGCGATAAATTCCAAGATAAAATACAGCCGCGCGGCGCTTTGATTTAAAGCGCCGCGCGGCTGATAAATTATCCAAAACATTTAATTTTTATGAACGGCAAACGCGCGTCCGCGTCCGTCGGGCGAAATAATTAAAACAGCTTTATTACATTCCGATTTTAAATATTTTCTATTCACGTTCCGCCCTTTTAATCGCCCATAAAATGCTTATGCGTGTTAAAATGGGAATGACGCGGTCTTTTGGCCGCGTGGCGGGAAATTTCCTGCGGACCTTCGGGCGCGCTTTCCTCATCCGCAGGCGTACCGACGGGAATTTCGGCAGGTTGTTTGCCGTAAAGCACTTTTAAAAGAATGGGCGTAAGAATAGACGAAATTAAAATCAAAAGTACCGTCATTATCATAAATTGCGGTGGAAGAGCGTTTGCGCCAAGCGAAGAATTTGTGACGGTCGCCGTAACTATAAGGGCGACTTCGCCGCGCGCCATCATGCCTACGCCGCCCGCCGCGCTTTCGCGTACGCTGTATTTGAAGGCCTTGCACACCGTTCCGCAGCCAATAACCTTTCCGATAAGTCCCACAAAAACAGCCAACAGGGAGAACAGTAAAATCTGCGGATTTAAGCCCTCGAAGCTTATAGAAGAAATGCCTATGTTCGAAAAGAATACGGGTGCGAAAAGCAAATAGGTACATACCTCTATTTTTTTGTCGGCGTATTGGCTTGTACGGTGCGCCGTGGAAAGCACTACTCCCGCCAAAAACGCGCCCGTTATATCGGCTACGCCGAAAATTTCTTCGGCAATCCAGCTGTAAGCAAAACACACGGCAAGCGAAAATATGGGTATGCGGTGGGTAGTAGCCCACTTTTTTTCAAGCCAGCGGAAAACTTTGGAAATTACAAAGCCCGCCCCCACGGCAAAGACGAAGAAGCATACTATCATAATTATAGTGCCGTAAATCTGACCTTTAAACCATTCGAAACCGTTGGCGTATTCGGTCGCCGTTCCCGCCTTTGCGATTCCCGTGACCACGGAAAGCAATATTATTCCTATAACGTCGTCGATTATCGCAGCGGAGACAATCGTCGTGCCAAGTTTCGTATGGATTTTCCCCAATTCCTTCAATACGGAAACGGTTATCGCCACGCTTGTCGCCGTGAGTATCGTTCCTATAAATATGCAGCGGTAGATGTTGGCGGTTTCGGCAAAGCCCAAGCCTATGCCCCCGAACGGCAGCGACGCCGCAAAGCCCAACACAAGGGGCACGGCAACGCCTGCGGAAGCCACAAGCACGGC
>CANRAI010000062.1 GCA_947628555.1 uncultured Clostridia bacterium
TCAAGTATCATCATCACGAGGTCGGCGGTCCCGGACAGGTTGAAATTGAAGTCGAGCTCGACGACATGACAAAGATGGCGGACAATACCATGATTGTGAAGTACGTCGTTAAGAACCAGGCGATAGCGGAGGGCATGACCGCAACCTTTATGCCTAAGCCCATTTTAAACGAGGCGGGCAGCGGTATGCACGTGCATATGCTGCTTTTGAAGGACGGTAAGCCCATTTTCTACGACGCCGAAGGTTATTCTCACCTCAGCGAGACGGCGCACTACTTCATGGGCGGTCTTTTGAAGCACGCCGCAAGCCTTTGCGCTTTCACCAATCCTTCCACTAACTCCTATAAGAGACTTGTACCCGGTTTCGAAGCGCCCGTAACGATAGGCTATGCTACCGCAAACCGCAGTTCGGTCATCCGTATTCCCGCTTATGCGAAATCGCCCGATAAAAAGCGTTTCGAACTCCGCAACCCCGACGCAACCTGCAACCCTTATTACGCGTACGCCGCGATTTTGATGGCAGGTCTCGACGGTATAAAAAATAAAATCGACCCCCATAAGAACGGCTGGGGTCCTTTCGACCAAAATCTTTTCGAATTGAGCGACAAGGACAAGAAGAAAATCCAACAGCTTCCCGTTTCGCTCGGAGACGCGCTTACCGCGCTTGAAAAGGACCACGAATATTTGACCTGCGACGGCGTATTCCCCGAAAGGCTTATTAAAATCTGGATTGAGAAGAAGCGCAAGGAGCTTGAAGAGCTCGGCAAGATTCCCACTCCCGCGGAATTTAAGCTTTATTTCGACCTTTAATTCAAAACTCTATTTAAAAGCGGTCCGGCGTTCAGCCGGACCGCTTTTGACTATATATTAAATTTTTGTTCTGTTTTTTTGTGCCGACTTTTCGTGCCGACGGGATTTATCTCAGAATGATAAGCCGCCTGCGGGCGCGGGTAATAGCCGTGTAAAGCCAACGGTTCCTGTCCTCTTTAAAGGCGTAGCTTTCGTCAAAAACCACCACGTCGTCAAATTCCGAGCCCTGCGCCTTATGGCATGATATGCAATAGCCGTATTCGAAGCGGTTCAAGGTGAACGCCCCCACGGGTTCGCCGCTTTCGTCAGATTTTTCGAAGTAATCTCCGCGCTTATAGCGGTAATTTCCGTCGATGAAAATCCCCGCGTCGAAAGGCAGCGCTTCGGGGCAAAATTCATTAAGAAAATCGGGTTTGAACTGCATAAACCCTATCGCCTTGTCTATGTCGTAAAAAACGTCGTGCGCCGTGCCTATTATGCCGTTTACAAGGTTGAATTTCAGTTCGCAGTCAATAAAAGTTTCCCAATTATTTTGAGTGCATATAAGTTTGTCGCCCGTCTGCGGCAAAGTTCCCAAAGAGCGGTAAGCGCGTACTTCGTCGTTTATCTGCGCGCGGGTTTTGTTTATGCCGCAGATTATCTGGTCTGCGTTCAATAGCGAACTTTTACGCCGTTCCCCCGTGAAATTCCGCTTTGACATAACGGCTACGCTGTTTCCGTATCTGCCGTAAGGTATGTATCCGCCAGAACGCGCAATCTCCGAAAGCCTTATTATGGGGTTGTCAAGCTGCTGCCGCACTATGGCGGTGAGGGTATAGTCGGGCGATTTCAGACAGTTGCAAAGCCCTTCTACGGGCGGAAGTTGCGCTGTATCCCCGCACAGCAGAAGTTTTACGCCGAAGCCCGCAAGGTCGTCGATGATTTCGTCCGAAACCATCGAAGCCTCGTCCAGCACGATAAGTTTTATGGCTTTGTCAATATTTTCTCTCCGCCTGAACGACAGCCTTTCGACCGTAATTTTTTTGCCGTTCAGTTCAACCGTTTCCTCGACGGTAATCGACTGGTAAATCAGTTTGTGTAAGGTGGTGGCGGCAATCCCCGAGCGTATTAGTACGGTAGCGGCTTTACCCGTGGGTGTGACAAAGGCGGCGCTTTCTTCGGGAACAAGCCCCAGCGTTTCGGTTACGGCGTGTCTTAACAGTGTGGTTTTGCCTGTGCCCGCATACCCCGCAAGTACGAAAATTTGTTTTGTTGACTTAAAATACCAGTTTTCTATAAGTTTTTCCGCTTCGAGCTGGTCGGGTGAAAGGCTGTAATCCATATATGAATTATATCTTATAAACGTTAGTTTTTGCAAGCGAAAGACAGGTCTGTCGGAAAATTTTGCTTGCCGTTCTTTTTGTTCCAAAGGACTATTGACTAAACGGGGGATTTGGTTTATAATTATATTCGGTAAATATTTCCAATATCGAAATTCGGAGGAGTCAAAATGGCGTATAAGACCAAGGAATGGCGCAACGCAATGCGCGTCACTGTCGATTATAATTATATGATGTCCAAATCGTTGGGCGATATGGGTATAACGGACGCGGAGCTTCGGGCGGTGAAGGACAGGGCGCAGCAGGCGTTTGAATACGTGCAGGCCAATCGCGGCAGGGACGAGCTGTATATGGGCTGGACGGAGCTGCCTTACAATCAGGAAGCGATAGTAAACGATATTCTTTCCACGGCGAAAGAGATAAGAAAAAGATTCAAATATTTCGTCGTCCTCGGTATAGGCGGCAGCGCTCTCGGTCCTTCAATGGTATTCAACGCGTTGAAACACCTGCATTATAACGAGCTGTCCCCCAAACTCCGCGGCGGACCTAAATTCTATGTAGAGGACAACGTAGATCCAGTCAGAATGTCCGCGCTTTTGGATGTGATTGAACCGGAAAAAACCTGTTTCAACGTTATTTCGAAGTCCGGCGCGACAAGCGAAACAATGACGCAATTCCTTATAATTGCCGACGTCCTTGAAAAGAAGGGCGTGAACATTGCCGAAAATATGGTTTTCACTACCGATGCCTGCCGCGGGAATCTTATTAAAATCGACGACAAATTCGGCGGTAAAATCAAAAAATATATTCTTCCCGACGGAGTAGGCGGCAGATTTTCCGAACTTTGTCCGGTAGGACTTCTGCCTGCGGCCGTTTTGGGTATCGATATCAAGGGTATGCTTGCTGGCGCGGCGTATATGGACGGACTTTGCAATAAGCCCGCGATAGCCAAAAATCCCGCACTTGCCTGCGCGGCGCTTCAATTTATAACCATGAGGCAGGGCAAAAATATCAACGTGCTTATGCCGTATTCCGATAATTTAAAACTTATGGCGGATTGGTATTGCCAGCTGTGGGCGGAATCAGTAGGCAAGGCGGTTGACTATGCAGGCAACACTGTAAACGCGGGCACGACCCCCGTAAAAAGCTTGGGCGTGACCGACCAACACTCGCAAGTTCAGCTATATATAGAAGGACCTTTCGACAAGGTGATAACCTTTATCTCGGTAGGCGAATACGCCGTTCGCATGCCCATTCCGCAGGGATATGAGGATATTCCCGACGTAGGCTTTTTGGGCGGGCATACCATGCAGGAGTTAATACAGGCTGAGAACAAAGCCACCGCATATGCCCTTATGCGTGCGGGCAGGATGAATTACACGATAAATATGCCCGAAATCAACGCCTTTACGCTCGGACAACTTATGTTCCTTTTCGAACTGCAAACGGCTTACGCCGGCGCAATGCTGAACGTAAACACTTTCAATCAACCGGGCGTTGAAAACGGCAAAAAGGCGACTTTCGCCCTCCTCGGCAAAAAAGGATACGAAGGCACTAAGAGGGAAATAGACAGCGCGCCCCCTCTCGACGACAAATATATAGTCTGAGCGGTATATTTTATAGCCTTTGGGTAAATTTTGCGGCGCGCGCGGAACGCGCGTGCCGCAAAAAATGTATAGAACAGGATACATTTCGGCAATTATATTATGACAGCTTTATACATTACTTTAATCGCCGTCTGCGGCGTAATAATACTCGTTTGCGCCCTGCTGTTTGCGGCGGCGTACATGGTAAACAAAAAGACTTTCGGCTCACGGCACGACAAAAATCCGCTTTTGAAATATTACACCGCGGAAGATTTCGGTCTGAATGCCGTACAGGTAGATATATCCTGCGTTAAAAACAAGCGTATTCGCGGGGTGATTTATAAAAAAGAGGGAGTTTCTCCCCAAAAAGATTTGCTTATTTTCTGCCACGGAATGGGTCCCGGGCATATCGCATATACCACCGAGATTGCGTATTTTTGCAATCTCGGCTACACTGTGCTTGCGCCCGACTATTACGGCTGCAATCTTTCGGACGGAAAGAACATAAAGGATATCGACAACGGCAAAAAAGCTGTAATTGCCGCGATATATTATGCGGAATTAAATTTGAAATTCGATAAAATCGTGCTTGTCGGACATAGCTGGGGCGGACATTCTGCGCTGTGCGCCGCCAACGCGGTGGGCGCGCCCGTGTCGGCGGTCGTTTCCATATCCGCGCCCGACAGGTCCGAAAAGGTTATGCACGCCACGCTGAAAAAGCGCATGCCCAAATTTTTGGCGGACTTGCTGTATCCGTTTTTATGCGTGGTTTGCGGGGGCGAAAGTTCGGCGCGGGCGGCGGAGAACTGTTCCGCTAAGGTGCTTTTGATTCACGGCGAGTGCGACCCGCTTGTTTCCGTCGCAAATTCCGCTTACGGCGCGGCAAACGGCGAAAATATAGAAAAATATCTCGCCAAAGGCAAGCGTCACAATCCCTATAATACGGTAAGCGCCGAAAGTAAGCTGGCGGAGCTTGCCTCTAATCTTTCCGCCTATAAGCGCGGCGACGTTTCCAAAAGCTTTTTTGCGGACTTCGATTTTGCAGCCGCAACCGAGGAAGACCCCGAAGTCATGGGCGAAATTGCCCGTTTTTTGGCGAGGAACGGGACTAAAATCGATTGACAAATCGGCGGGTATGGTTTATACTCATAGCAAGTATGGCGCTTTAAGAGTCATGCAAATATTAAGCGGCTGTCCGCCGCATTATTGATTGAGTTAAAAGCTCGGTTTTTTAAGTTGATTACTTTATAATCAAAGCCAAAAGGTCACTTGTGAAACGGTCAATAAGAGTAGTAAAAGTATTTGCTATATAGACTCTGCAAAAAGTCCAAACCACGAAAATAAAATGGTAAAAGGGGAAACCCGCAAAGCATTTTAAGACGACCTTTGACGGCCGTCTTTAATTTTACGTTTTTAAGGATAACCTATAAGTATGGATCAGACGAAAGCGCCCCTTTACGAAGCTTTGGAACGCTTCGGAAAACAGAGAGTAGTGCCCTTTGACGTGCCCGGACACAAGCGCGGCAGGGGAAATCCCGAGCTTGTAAATCTTCTCGGGGAAAAGTGCGTATCCCTCGACGTTAATTCAATGAAACCTTTGGACGATTTGTGCCATCCTTCGTCGGTGATAAGGGAAGCGGAGGCGCTTGCAGCCGAAGCTTTCGGCGCCGCCAATTCTTTCTTTATGGTTGGCGGAACTACTTCGGCGGTGCAGAGCATGATTTTCTCCGTCTGTAAGGAGGGCGATAAAATCATCATGCCCCGCAACGTGCACAAAAGCGCAATTAACGCGCTTGTACTCTGCGGCGCTATCCCCGTTTACGTCAATCCCGAGGTGGAAACAAGGTTGGGAATCTCCCTCGGAATGGAGCCTTCGAAACTTGAACAGGCGGTAAAGGACAACCCCGACGCCGTCGCCGTTCTAGTCAACAATCCCACATACTACGGTATTTGTTCGGATTTGCGCACAATAGTAAAAATCGCACACGGCCGCGGAATGAAAGTGCTTGCGGACGAGGCGCACGGCACGCATTTTTCTTTCGGCGACGATTTGCCCGTTTCAGCTATGGAAGCTGGCGCGGACATGTCCGCCGTGTCTATGCATAAATCTGGCGGAAGCCTTACGCAAAGCTCGCTTTTGCTTTTGAACGATATGGTGAACGCCGATTACGTTCGCCAGATAATAAATCTTACCCAAACTACCAGCGCAAGCTATCTTCTGATGTCCAGCCTCGACATAACCCGCCGCAATCTTGCCCTTCACGGCAAAACTTCGTTTAAAAAAGTTATAAATATGGCAAGCTATGCGCGCGACGAAATAAATTCTTTGGGCGATTTTTACGCCTTCGGAAAGGAGCTAATAAACGGTACGTCCGTGTATGATTTCGACGTAACCAAACTAGCCGTTTATACCCGCGATTTGGGGCTTGCTGGAATAGAGGTTTACGACATTCTGCGCGACGAATACGGAATACAGATTGAATTCGGCGATATTTCAAACATGCTTGCGTATGTGTCCATAGGCGACAGATATCAGGATATAGAGCGGCTTGTGGGCGCTCTCGACGACATAAAAAGGCTGTATAAGCGCGATAAAACGGGTATGCTTACCTCCGAATATCTCTCCCCCAAGGTAGCGGTGCCTCCCCGTCGCGCATTCTATGCGGACAAGGCGTCCCTTCCGTTAAAGGAGACGGAGGGCAAGATATGCACGGAGTTTGTCATGTGCTATCCGCCCGGGATTCCCATTCTCGCCCCGGGCGAACTGATTACAAAGGAAATTATAGAGTATATCGAATACGCCAAGGCGAAAGGCTGTAACGTGCAGGGCACGGAAGATTTTTCCGTGGAAAGGATAAACGTACTTAAATAAGATACAGGTCGAGGGATTTATTATGGAAATGTGGTTTTCGGACATTCATACGCCCAACATAAAACTGAATATACGCGTAAAAAAACAGCTCTTTTCCGAAAGAAGCGAC
>CANRAI010000063.1 GCA_947628555.1 uncultured Clostridia bacterium
GCGCACGTAGGCGACCCCGCCGAAATCGTAGGACTTATCGACAAGCCCGTAGGCACGGTTATTACCGGCCTTGAAATGTTCCACAAGAGCGTTGACGAAGCAATCGCAGGATTCAATATCGGCGCGCTTCTCCGCGGTATCGACAGAAAGGGCATTGAAAAGGGTCAGGTTCTTGCTAAACCCGGTACGGTTAAAACGGCAACCAAGTTCACCGCGCAGGTTTACGTATTGAAGGCTGAGGAAGGCGGACGTCATACTCCTTTCTTCAACCACTATCGTCCCCAGTTCTTTATCAGAACGACCGACGTAACGGGTTCTATTGACCTTCCCGCAGGCACCGAAATGGTTATGCCCGGCGATAACGTAGAAATCTCGGTAGAGCTTATTAAACCCGTTGCAGTTGAAGAAAAGCTTCGTTTCGCTATCCGCGAGGGCGGCAGAACGGTTGGTTCCGGCACAATCGTAAAAGTTCTTTAATTTGTAAAAAATTTATATGTAAAAAAGTGCGGACTAAAAAGTCCGCACTTTTTTTGTGGGCGGCGCATATATGCGTCGCATAACTTTGTCGCCCTTGCGTTTGCCTTTGGCGTGTACGTCATTGTATGTTCCCTGCAGGACAATCTGCGGGCTCCTCATTCTGCTCGCATCTACGCACCGCTTCCTTATTCGGCGTGATAATAAGGGAGACATTATTTTTAACTTTAACCTTAATGGTCGAGGTTGAAAAGCTCGTTTGGCGTTATCTCGAAAAAATCGCAGAACGAAATTATTTGATAATAATTTAACTCGAAAACGCCGTTTTCAAACCTGCTGTACTGCTGCTGGCTCATATTGAATTTTTCCGCCACCTCACGCTGCGTCAGCCCCTTGAACTTCCGCGCCTGCTTTAGATTTTCTCCTACCGCCTTTGCTATTTCCATACACAAAACATATCAGTTTGTGATGTAAATTTCTTGACATACATCATAAACTGATGTATAATTATTGTGCTCAAAAGAGAGCAAATTATTAAAATACAGGAGAGGTTTTTTATGTTTTGTAAAAATTGCGGCAAAGAGATAGACGACAACGCAACTGTTTGCGTTTACTGCGGCGTTGCGACGGGCAAGCAGGCAACTGTGTTGGAGGAGTCCAAAAAAGCCAACGGCTTCGGCATTGCGGGATTTGTAGTGAGCCTTGTTTCGCTCTGGCTGGGAATGTATTTTATGATAGCATCGATTGTGGGGCTTGTGCTTAGCATTGTGGGAATGGTCATGGCAAAGAAATGCACGTCGTGCAATGGTCTTGCGATAGCAGGATTTGTAATTGGCATAATTTCGCTTGTAATCTGGGCGATTGTTTGGATAGTAGTCGGCGCGGCTTTAATTGGTCTTACCACTTAAATGCCGTAAAATATGCGCGCGCGTTTTTTTACGTGTGAGCATATTTTATATTGCGGGGGGGGGCGATTTTAAAATCGCCCCCCCCGCCTTTCTTGTAAAACTCCATGCGGTCTGGCGTGGAGTTTTTAATTGCGGTTATTTTATTTTTCCGCAGACGGCGGTATAATTCGGCAAGACCGTCGCTTGTTTTTATAGTATTAACTGTATTTTCTGCCGACCGCGATTCGCAATGAAAGTTTGAAAATTTCGAAGAACGGTATTACCGAAAGGGAAGCCGCAAACACTATCAGCCATTGCAATAAGGAAAGCGCCGTAAGCGAGAACGCCGCGGAAACAGGGGTTACGCAAATAAGGACGTTGACCGCAATTCCAGCCGCAACCGTAAGGAGCAGAATTTTGTTTCCGAACAGATTTTTAAGCGCGGACGCGCGCTCAGAACGTATATTGAAAGCGTGGAAAAGTTCCAGAAAGGATATCGTGAGAAAGGTCATGGTAGTTGCTACGGCATTGCCCCACAAATTCAACGCAACAATGAAAACCGCCATAGTGACCGCCGTCATATATATCCCCGCGCAGGCTATCCCCGCGACAGACGTCTTTGAAAACAGGCTTTTTTCGGCGCGTACGGGCGGACGGTTCATTATATCGAAGTCCTCCTTCTCCGTGCCGAGAGCCAGGACGGGGAAGCTGTCCGTTATCAGGTTAAGCCAAAGTAGCTGAGTGGAAAGCAGAAAATCGTACTTAAAAAGAAATACGGCGGCAAAAAATATGGCAAGGACTTCGGCAAGATTTGTGGAAATGAAAAACTGTATGGTTTTTTTGATATTTGCGGAAATTCTTCTGCCCTCGCGCACCGCAGAAACAATCGTGGCGAAATTATCGTCCGTAATAACCATGTCCGAAGCGCTTTTGGTTACGTCCGTGCCGTAAATGCCCATGGCGATGCCTATGTCCGCGCTTTTTATGCTCGGCGCGTCGTTAATGCCGTCCCCCGTCATTGCAACTACTTCGCCCCGCTTTTTCAGGCATTTTACTATCATATTTTTATGTTTGGGCGAAACGCGTGCAAACACGCGGCATTTCGCTATCCGTTCGTCGCGCTCCTTTTTCGTAAGAGAATCCAGCTCCTCTCCCGTCATGACCTCGCTTACGTCATGCGCAATATTCAAGCTTCTTGCAATCGACAGAGCCGTCCTCACGTGGTCGCCTGTAATCATTACGGTTGAAATTCCCGCCGTTTCGCATTGTTCAACCGCCTGCTTTACGCCCTTTTTAAGCCCGTCGTACATTCCGCAGAGCCCTATAAAAATCAAACCGTCCCCGAAATTTTCCCCGTACGGCGCATAGGCGAAAGCGAGTACGCGCAAAGCCTCGTCCGCCATGCCGTCGTTTTGCGAAAGTATCAGTCTCCTGTCGGCTTCTGTTATGGGGCGCACCCCGAAATTATCGCCTACGTATGCGCATTTTTTAATCAAAACGTCGGGCGCGCCCTTCGTATATGCCGTCCGCTCGCCGTCAATTTCGGCAGCGACGGACATCATCTTTGTGTCGGAGGAAAAAGGCTGTTCGGCAAGCTTTTTAAATGTAACGGAAAAATTTGCGCCGTCGGCATATTGTCTTAGCGCGACTTCCGTAGGGTCGCCTAAATATTTTCCGCGTTCGCCCTTTACGGTGGTGCAGACCGTCATACATTCCAAAAGCCGTTTTTCCGCCGCGGATTCGCCGAGCCCCCAAACTCGCACAACTTTAAGCCTGTTTTGAGTGAGAGTGCCCGTCTTATCCGTGCAAATCACCGAACAACTGCCCAAAGTTTCCACCGATTTCAGTTTTCGGATTACGACGTTGCGCCTGCTCATTCTCTGCACGCCCATAGCCATAATTATCGTCACAACGGCGGGAAGCCCTTCGGGAATGGCGGCTACGGCTATCGCCACGGCGGTCATAAAATTCTTCAAAATCCCGCCGCCGCGGACAAAAATTCCAATGAAAAATATTGCGGCGGAAATCAATAAAACGCAACACGTAATGACTTTTCCGAGTTTCGAAAGACTTTTTTCAAGCGGAGTTTTTTCGGGTTTCGCGCCTTTTAAAAGTTCGGCGATTTTGCCCATTTCCGTGTCCATGCCGACGGCGGTTACAGCCGCAGTACAGTTGCCGCTTACCACATACGTTGAGCCGAAAAGCGTATTCGACATTCCGCTTAAAGATACTTTGTTGCCGCGTATTCTATCGGAATTCTTTTCAACGCTTACGCTTTCGCCCGTAAGCGCGGCTTCGTCGCACTTTAAGGAGTTTTCCTCTATTACGCGGCAATCTGCGGGCACGACGTCCCCCTCTTCCAAAAGCACGACGTCGCCGACCGTAAGATTTTCGCAAGGAATTATTTTTTCCGCCCCGCCGCGCCGCACCTTGCATGTGCTTGCGGATAGTTTCTTCAAATTTTCTATCGCCTTATCCGCGCGGAACTGCTGAATAGTTCCCACAAGCGCGTTGAGAAAAATTATGCACAGAATTATAAACGTGTCCGTAAGGTCGCTTTTGTCTTTTGAAATAAAGGCTATCACCCCCGAAACAGCCGCGGCGACGATTAAAAGAATGGTCATAAAGTCGCAGAACTGCGATACGAAAAGGCGGAACACGCCTGCGTTTTTGCCGCTTTCAATGGCGTTTTTGCCGTATTCTTTAAGTCTTTTTTCCGCCTCCCCGTCGGAAAGCCCGCCCATGCCCGTTCCGAGTTCTTTTAAAACCTTTTCCTTGTCCTCAAAACAAAAATTCCGCATACCTTACCTCTTTTGTAAGGTATGCGGGTTTGTCCTTTAATATTACCCGGCGAATTTCAATTCTTTTTGGGCACGGTTTTTAAAAATTCCAGCGCCGCGGCGACGGTATCGTCCATGTCGTTGTATTTATATGCGGCGAGCCGCCCGCCGAAATGCACGTTTTTTTCTTTTGCCGCGAGCGACGCGTAAGCCGAGTACAGCTTTTCGTTGCGCCCGTCGTTGACGGGATAATACGGCTCGTCGCCGACCCGCCATTCGGAAGGATATTCGCGGGAAATCACCGTCTTTTCGCTCTGCACGAATTCGAAATGCTTATGCTCGATTATCCTCGTAAACGGCACGTCCGCCGAAGTGTAGTTGACCGCGGCGTTGCCCTGAAAGTCGGGTATGTCCAGCGTTTCCGTTTCGAAACGCACCGCACGCCATTCAAGCGCGCCCATCTTATAGCCGAAATATTTATCAATCGCGCCCGTATAAATAATTTTTTCGGCGAGGGCGGATAAACTTTCCCTATTTTCGGTAAAATCGCAATCGGTACGTATATCCGAACCTTCAAGCAGTTTTTCTATTATCCCCGTATATCCGCCGACGGGAATTCCCTGGTATCTGTCCGAAAAATAATTGTTGTTGAAAGTAAAGCGGACGGGCAGGCGCTTTATTATGAATGCGGGCAGCGCGCTGCAAGGTCTGCCCCACTGCTTTTCAGTATAGCCCTTGACAAGCTTTTCGTAAATAGTCCTGCCCACAAGATTTATAGCCTGTTCTTCGAGGTTGGAGGGATTTTCAACATAGCTTTCGCCCCGCTCCTCCTCTATGCGCGCCCTTGCTTCGGCGGGAGTGAACACGTCTTTCCAAAGTTTTGTAAAGGTGTTCATATTGAACGGCAGATTATAACACTCGTCCTTATACCGCGCTATCGGGCAGTTTATAAAATTGTTGAACTCGGCAAATCTGTTTACATACTCCCATACTTCTTTGTCGGAAGTGTGGAAAATATGCGCGCCGTAACGGTGTACGTTTATGCCTTCCGTCCTCTCGGTATAGACGTTTCCGCCTATATGTCCGCGTTTTTCGACGACAAGGCATTTATAGCCTTTATCGGTAAGTTCGCGCGCGCATACCGCGCCGTAAAGTCCGCTGCCGACTATGAGAAAATCGTATTTCATCCTTTTTTTGTCCCCCCTTGTATTAAATTATATATGCGGAAAAGTTTTTCGTCAATCCGTCCGACGTAAAATGTCCTACGAAAAAAAGGAAAAGGCGCTTGACCTTTTCCTTAATTTTAAATTTCAGTCGTCATTCTTTACGGGATGTTCTTCTTCCTCGTCGTGGGGGTCGGGAAACTGCGCCTTGTCGTAGGAGATGCCGTGCTTATCGTAATAGTCCTTGATTGCGGCGCGGATAGCCTCTTCGGCAAGCACCGAGCAGTGCATTTTATGTGCGGGCAACCCGTCCAAAGCTTCCGCAACGGCTTTATTTGTCAATTCAAGCGCCTTTGAAAGGGGCTGACCCTTAATCATTTCCGTCGCCATGGACGAAGAAGCAATCGCGCTGCCGCATCCGAAAGTGTTGAATTTTACGTCAACAATAACATCGTCCTTTATTTTGAGATAGATTTTCATTATATCGCCGCATTTGGCGTTGCCTACCTCGCCAATGCCGTCTGCGTCGTCTATTTTGCCGACGTTGCGCGGATTAGTGAAGTGATCCATAACCTTTTCGCTGTACAGTGCCATAAATTTTTCTCCTTATTTTTTAAGAAAACTTAAATCAGATGCTTACGTATTCCTTTTTGAAGTTCTTCCCAAACGGGCGACATATTGCGGAGATATTCCACCACCTTAGGAACTTCGGAAATAATATAATCTATATCCTCTTCCGTGTTGGTTTCGCAAAGCGAAAGACGCAGCGAACCGTGCGCCACCTCGTGCGGAAGCCCGAGCGCCAGAAGCACATGGGAAGGGTCCAGAGAACCCGAAGTGCACGCCGAGCCCGAAGAAGCGCATATTCCTTTTGCGTCGAGCAGCAGCAGAAGGCTTTCGCCTTCGATACCCTCAAAACACATATTTACGTTGCCGGGAAGCCTTTTCGACCTGTCGCCGTTCAGCCGCGAATGGGAAATTTTAAGCAGCCCGTCAATCAGTTTTTCGCGCAGACGCGTTAAGTAAAGGGCGTTTTTACCGAGATTTTCACACGCTTCCCCAAGCGCCGCCGCCATTCCCGCGACGCCCGCAAGGTTTTCCGTGCCCGCGCGCTTGCCGCGTTCCTGTGCGCCGCCCTCTATAAAGGTCAACAGGGGCAGACCGTGCCTGCAATACAGCGCGCCCACGCCCTTGGGCCCGTGGAATTTATGCCCCGAAAGCGACAGCATATCTATATTGTCC
>CANRAI010000064.1 GCA_947628555.1 uncultured Clostridia bacterium
GGTCGTTATAGGCGGCGACGGTTCGTTCAGAGGCGCCAAGTGTCTTTCCGAAGAGTACGGCGTTCCCACGATAGGTATCCCCGGCACGATAGATAACGACCTTCAATACACCGACTATACTTTGGGATTCGATACGGCGGTAAATACCTGTATAGACGTAATCAACAAACTGCGCGATACAATGACTTCACACGAAAGAATTTCGGTTGTTGAGGTCATGGGCAGGCGCTGCGGAGATATCGCGCTGTACGCGGGGATAGCGAGCGGCGCGGAAATTATCGTCGTGCCCGAGGTTTCCTACGATATCGACGAAATCATAATGAAAATCAACCGTTCCCGCGCCAACGGCAAACATTCTAACATAATCGTCGTTGCCGAAGGAGTTTGTACTGCGGAAGAATTCGGCAGAAAACTTCAATCGCTTACGACTTATACTGTCCGCCCCACGACGATAGGGCATATCCAGCGCGGCGGCTCGCCTACGATGGCAGACCGAATGCTCGCCGCCCAGTTCGGAAATAAAGCGGTAAGACTTCTGAACGACGGTATAGGCAACAGGGTAGTCGGTATTCACAAGAACGAAATTATAGATATGGATATTATCGAAGCCGTGAGCATGAAAAAAGTCTTTAACTACGAACTTTATGAAACGCTCCAAATGATTTCTATGTAACATCAGCCCGATTTTGTTGCTTTTTCTTTAAAAATTCATATTACAAGGAAACGTATAAATGATACTTACCGTTTGTTTAAGTCCATGCATCGACGTCAATATGGAAGTCGATTCGCTCAATGTGGGAATGTCGCACAAGATAATAAGCAAAAGAGTATTTTTTACGGGAAAGGCAATCAACGTCGCTATTGGGCTTGCAAGGCTTAAAGCCGATTCCTTTGCAACGGGGTTTATGTATGAAGAAAACGGGCATCAATTCGAAAAGGAATTACATAAAGAGGGCGTAGTATATAAATTCGTCTGGAACGAGGGCAGAGTACGTGAAAATTACAAGTTTGTCGATCGCCGCAGTATGCTGACCGAAATCGACGACATAAGCCCCGAAGTTCCGCTGTCAAAACAGGAAGCGCTTATAAATCTTGTGGGGCAAATTTCTCCCTCATGCGAAGCCATAGTTATATCGGGCGGGCTGGCAAGGGGAATGTCGCCCGATTATTATGCAAAAATTCTGAATGTTGTTCCGCAAAACATTAAAAAGATTGTGGATACGGAGGGGGAAAGGCTTTTCGAGGCGTTAAAATGCGGCGTGGATTTGATTAAGCCGAACCTTGAAGAGCTTGAAAGAACATTAGGCAAATCGCTTGATACGCGCGACGAGCAGCTTTGGGGCTGCAAGCAACTTATCGGCCGCGGCGCGAAAAGAGTACTTTTATCGCTTGGGAAAAGCGGAGCAATTATCACCGACGGTGAAAAAAATTATTATTGCAGAAGCGTGAATGTGGCAATGAATTCAACCGTGGGAGCGGGTGACGCTATGGTGGCTGCGGCCGCCCTTGCGCTTACTTCCGGCGAATCGGATTCGGAAATTTTGCGTCAAGGCGTGGCGGCGGGCACGGCTTCGGTAACCACTCCCGACAGTATGACTTTTATCAAAGACAAGTACGAGGAAATTTTATCTACGCTCAATGTGGAGGAAATCTAGATTCATATTACAAAAAATATTAAAATTTTTTTATGTGCGTTAAAATGGATTGACAATACACTTAATTTAAAATATAATGAATGAGCATTTGGAGCATGCTGCTGTGGCTCAGTCGGTAGAGCACATCCTTGGTAAGGATGAGGTCGGCGGTTCAAGTCCGCTCAGCAGCTCCAACCAAAGATGTCGGCAATCTCTTGACAGGGATTGCCGACATCTTTTTCTTTATACCGCATTGACATTCGTTTATATTTTATTATATATGGTTACAATTTCCATACGGAAAATTCGCAAGGGACAGCCCCTATGACCGCACGCAACCGACTGATTTCAAGGCAAGGCTCCTAATATTAAATAATTGGTATATAATTGGTATAAAAAAAGCCCATTGTTACAATGGGCTTTTTTGAACAATATATTTTTCCCGTAGTATAAACGAGAGTGGTATTTCGGCACAAAAATAACTTAAATATTTCTCATTAAGCCGACGACTTTACCGAGAATTTGCACATTATCAAATATAAAATCATCCATATCGTCGTTTTCAGGATGAAGAACGATTTTTCCGTCCCGCTTAAAAAACCTTTTGACTGTGGCGGAATCATCTACAAGCGCAACCACAATATCGCCGTTATTTGCGGTTTCCTGACGTTTTACTATTACTTTATCGCCGTCCAGCATGCCGATTTTTATCATCGACGTACCTTTTACGTTCAGCATAAATAAATCTTCGCCTTCGAAAAAGTTCCCCGGAATAGAGTAAAACTCTTCAAAGTTCTCGCTTGCGAAAATAGGTTCGCCCGCAGCCACCGTACCTATAAGCGGAACGTTTACGGTCGGTCCTTGGTTAGCTATTGAAACTGCGCGGTTTCTGTTACCCGTTTTTTTAATCAAACCGCGTTCGGCAAGCCTGTTCATAATCTGATAGGGAGTGGCGGTGGACTTTATTCCGCAACCCTTACAAATTTCGCGGACAGTGGGGGCGTAGCCGTGCGCATTTATAAAATCTGTGATAAATCGATACACTTTATCGTCGTTATCAATTCTTTTCATAAAATTCCTCAAATTTTTCTGTGACTTTATTGTAACATAGGTTTAAATAAAAATCAAACGTCTGTTCATAAAAATTACATTGAAATTTTTGAAAAAAGTGATATAATATTATTATGAAAGAATTCGGTGATAAAGACTGCGTGCTTTACGACAGAAAATGTATAGGATGCATGGAATGTGAAATCTGCGACCTTGACCCAAACAAGATATGCGATAACTGCGGAAAGTGTCTTGATATACGCGACGACGCCGTGATTAAGATAGATAAGATAATAATCGACCAAGACAAGAATTAGCTTTCAATCGTCGTCGCGCTTCAATTTTACTTTTCCGACCACGCCGCGCCGGTTGTCGTCTGAGATTGCTGCATAATGCTTGCGGGTGGTGTTTACGTCCTTGTGCCCCAGCACGTCGGCGACTATGTAGATATCGCCCGTCGCTTTATAAAGTTGCGTGCCGTAGGTTGAACGTAATTTATGCGGGGAAATTTTTTTGAGTGGGGATACGATTTTAGCGTATTTCTGCACAAGATTTTCTACCGCGCGCACAGTAATTCTCTTTTTATTGTTGGATACAAACAGCGCCGTAGTTTCAGAAAGATTTTCGGCGTTGTTTTCCTTATATACAATGTAGCGTTTAATGGCTTCCGCAACTACGTCGTCAAAATAAAGTATGGATTTCCCGCCGCCCTTGCGGGTGACGATAAAGGAATTATCCTTAAAATTTATATCCTCATTATTAAGCCCGACAAGCTCGCTTATACGTATTCCAGTTCCCAAAAACAAAGTCAGAATGGCGCTGTCGCGCACGCGCGTTTTTTCATGATAGGCTTTTTGGTGGGGGGTAAGCCCGCAGCCGCTTTCCGCTGCGTCGATTATACCGAACACTTCGTCGCCGTCAAGGCGAATTATAGGCTTCTCATGAAGTTTTGGCGTTGAAACCTTTGCGGAATTATCAACTGAAATATAGCCTTTGTTGAATAAAAATTTGAACAAGGCGCGGACCGAAGAAAGCTTACGCGCCTTTGCACGGTCGTTGCATGAATGTTCCTTGCCGTCGTAAACGTAGTGCGAAAGATAGCTTAAAAAATACTCGATGTCTGTACTTGTAACAGTTTCCATGTCGTCGAGTGTAAAATCTTTTACGAATTTGGATTTTCTGAACTTCTTTTCCTGCAAAAAATAGAAAAAAATCTTCAAATCATGGGCGTAATTCAGCCGCGTGAGGGTAGAAGTCTGACTGTCAATCGCAAGAAAATAATCGCCGCAAAACGGTGGGAGAGATTCGTCCAAAAGCCGTTCGATTGTTTCAAGATTTTTATTGTTTCTGTCAACGTAATAATTTGCACTCATCAATTAAATTATAAAGCAAAATTTTTTTTAAGTCAACAGCAGAATAAGGGGAATACATGAACGTTTTTTTAATCCATTGAATGCTTCAAAGGTTTTTAAGCAATTTAAATATTACTAGTTTTGATAAACCGAAAAGAAGTAATTGCCGCTAACTTCTTCCCAAAAACATAATTTTGAAATACGAGACGTATCTAAGTTTTCTTTTAGATAAAATAAAGAATGTTGGATTAAATAAGGTAAATTGAAATAATAGGAAGGCGTAAATTGCTACGTGTCATTTTCTTTATCTATCCCAATAGCGGCTAATGGCAGTGGATTTAAATAGCCTCAACACTTCGTAAAACACAGCTTTTACGAAGTGTTGGGCTATTTTTTATCAATTTTAAAGCTTTAATTGTTAGGTCGTTTCTTAAAATATTAAATGACCTGGAAAATTGTCTGTCAGGTTTTTATAAATACAAATTAAATCAACATTTCAAAATATTTTGAATGTAATTTTTGACAGGCTGAAATCGATATTGTTTTTGGCGCAATGGATAAACCTGTAATCCGACCAAAATTTATCAAAGATTTTAATTTTATTTAATCCATTTTCGGTCTTTAAGGCGATTTTGCATTAAAAATTTTTAAAAAATTGCGTATTATGTCTGACATAATACGCAAAAACAAGGCAATTTTGCCTTGTTTTTGCATAAATCTCGATTTCTTTTAAAACTGTTTTTTATTTGTTTTCATTTCTTTGGACTACGCTTTTAAGATTCCATATATTTTCCGCGTATTCTCTTATACTTCTGTCTGCCGAAAAATAACCAGCAGAGGCGATATTTCTGAGCGACATTTGATTCCATCGGAATTTGTCTTTCAGGTAGATTTCGGAAATTTCGTGCTGCTTATTTGTGTAAGCCGCAAAATCAGCCATACACATATACGGGTCGGCGACAGGCGAACCCGTCAAAAGATAATTCGCGATTTCCGCAAAAGACATTCCGTTAAAGCCTATAATCAACGCCTCGATAATTCTTCTTAATTTCGGAGATTCGTTATAGAACTTGCTTGAACTGTAACCGTTGCGCCAAATTTCGTCAACTTCGTTTGATTTTAAACCGAAAATAAATATGTTTTCTTCGCCGACCGCTTCGGCAATCTCAACGTTTGCCCCGTCAAGCGTGCCTATCGTCAAAGCTCCGTTTATCATAAACTTCATATTGCCCGTGCCGCTTGCTTCCTTGCCCGCAAGAGAAATTTGTTCGGAAATCTCCGACGCCGGCATCAGCTTTTCTGCCATGGTGACGTTGTAATCTTCCATATAGACGACATTCAGCTTTTCGTTGATTTTGGGGTTTTGTTTGATTTCTTCGGCGAGATAATTGATTAGCTGGATAATTTTCTTTGCCATATCGTAGCCCGCCGCCGCCTTAGCGCCGAAAATATATGTTTTCGGAAGAACGTTCATATCGGGATTATCCTGCAAATCGAGGTATGCGTCGATTATGTTCAAAACGTTGAGAAGCTGTCGTTTGTATTCATGAAGGCGCTTTGCCTGCACGTCGAACAGAGTTTCTGGATTGATGATTATGCCTTGTTTCTTTTTTGCGTATTCGGCAAATTGTTTCTTTTTAAGAAGTTTTATTTCTTCAAGACGGCCCAAAACAGATTTATCGTTTTCAAATTTCTTAAATTCCGAAAGAGCTGCGGAATTCAGAACATAAGAATCGCCTATACATTCGTTCAAAAGCCCTGCAAGTTCGGGGTTGGATTGATTAAGCCAACGCCTGTGCGCAATACCGTTGGTGACGTTTTTGAATTTTTCAGGCGTAAAGTCGTTAAAATCATTAAAAATGGACGTCTTTATAATTTCGCTGTGCAGCTTTGAAACGCCGTTAACGCTGTGGCTGCCATAGACGGCTAAATTTGCCATCTTTATGCGGTCGTGCTCGATTATCGACATACGCGAAATTTTAGCCCACTCGCCGGGAAATCTCGTCCATAACTCCTCGCAGAGCCTTCTGTTGATTTCTTTTATAATCGTATGGATTCTCGGAATCGTTCTTTCAACCAAATCCTGGTTCCAGGTTTCCAGCGCTTCCGCAAGCACCGTATGGTTTGTATATGCGCAGGTCGCAGTCGTAATCGCCCAAGCTTGGTTCCAATCGTAAAAATATTCGTCGATAAGAATCCTCATAAGCTCGGGAATCGCCATTGCGGGATGCGTATCGTTCAAATGGATTGCCGCGAACTTAGGCAAATCGCGCAAATCGCCGTATCTGTGCTTATGG
>CANRAI010000065.1 GCA_947628555.1 uncultured Clostridia bacterium
CCTGTCCTGGACGGGCGTACACAGCGTAACCGACGTGCTTGAAATCGGTAAAACTTACTAGTTCAAGGTATTGAAAGTTGACGCCGAGGGCAGAAAGGTTTCCATAAGCTATAAGCAGCTGCAACCCCAGCCTTGGGATATTGTTGCCGAAAAATATGCGGTGGACGATATCATCCACGGCAAGGTTGTAAGGATAGTTCCTTTCGGAGCTTTCGTAGAAGTTGAAAAGGGAATCGACGGGTTGGTGCACGTTTCTCAGATAAGCCATGAAAGAATAGAAACCCCCGCGACCGTTTTGAACGTCGGAGACGAGGTTGACGCGAAAATTATTGCAATCGACCCCGCAGCTAAGAAGATGAATTTATCCATAAAGGCTCTTTTGCCCGAGGGCGAGAGAAAAAAGTCCCGCAGAGCCGAAAACGAAGAAGGTGAAAAGCCCGAACGCCGTTTCCGTGCGCCCAGAAGAACGAACGACGACGAACTTTCCGACTGGTCGGACAGGGGCAGCGGTTCGGTAGGAATTTCCGTAGGCGACATTCTTGCCGACGCCCAGAAGAACAGCAAATAAATAGTATAAATTATAATACATCAGTTAAATATAACACCCGCCGAAGCGAAACGCTTCGGCGGGTGTTTTTGAAATAAGCCTTATAAGCTTAAAACAACTGCTTCAAAAAATGCGGCATATTGCACTTTTGCGTTTTTATAGACGTAGCCGTCGCTTTCGAAGCCCGGCTTTTTACACAGGGCAAGCTTGCCGCAGTATGGGTTAAAATCAGCGGTGCGCGAGAAAATTTGAAAAAATTTATGTATGCGGTTTAAGCGGCGTTTTGCGGGGGTATTATATAACTGTTATAAACATCGGAGGCTGAAAATGCAAAAACAGGGCAACATTAAAATTTCAAGCGAAAACATGATGCCGATTATAAAAAAATGGCTGTATTCGGACAAGGATATATTCCTTCGCGAAATAGTAGCCAACGGCGTTGACGCTATTACCAAATATAAAAAGCTTGCGTCTATGAACGAGGCGCAAGAGGACGGTAACGGTTATTGGATTAAAATTTCCGTGGATAAAAAGGCAAAAACCTTGACGGTCGAGGACAACGGTATAGGCATGACCGCCGAAGAAGTGGAAAATTACATTACCCAAATCGCCTTTTCTGGCGCTTCCGACTTCCTTGAAAAATATGAAAAGGCAGGCGGGGACGGAATAATAGGACATTTCGGTTTGGGATTCTATTCGGTTTATATGGTTTCCGAAAATGTGGAAATAATTACGAAATCATATAAGGACGAGCCCGCCGTGCATTGGGAAAGCGACGGAAATTCAACTTATACCATAGAAGAATCGGATAAAGCCGAGCGCGGCACAAAGATAATAATGCACATTGCCGCGGAAGAAAAAGAATTTCTTGAAGAGGGCAACATAAAAAATCTTGTAAGAAAATATTGCTCTTTCATGCCCTATAATATTTATTTCAACTTCAAAGGCGACGGAAAAGACGAGCCGCTTAACACCACCGAGCCGCTTTATATAAAAGCTCCCAAGGACTGCAAGGACGAGGATTACAAAAAATTCTATACCGACACTTTTATGGATTACAACGAGCCCATTTTCTGGGTTCACCTGAATATGGATTATCCTTTCAAAGTCAAGGGTATTTTATACTTCCCGAAAGTAAGAAATAAGTTGGAACTCGAACGCGGAAAAGTCAAATTGTACTGCAACCAGGTATTTATCGCCGACAACATTAAGGAAGTCATTCCCGAATTTTTAATGCTCCTAAACGGCGTTATCGACTGCCCCGATATACCGCTTAACGTATCGCGCAGTTTCCTGCAAAACGATAAGCAGGTACAGAAGATAAGTAAGCATATAACCAAAAAGGTTGCGGATAAGCTAATTTCACTGTTCAAAACCGACAGGCAGAAATTCGAAAACTGTTGGGGCGATATAGCAAACTTCATCAAATTCGGTTGCATAAAGGACAATGAATTTTACGATAAGGTCAAGGAAATCATAATCTACAAGGATATAAACGGTAAATATCTGAGTTTGCCGGAACTTATGCCCGAAAATGCCGCGGAGAAAACTGAAGAAGCAAAGGAAACGGAAAACTCCGAAAAATCCGAAGGCGAAACGGCGGAAAACAAAGACGGGAAAAAGGAAATAAAACCTAAAACCGTTTATTACGTATCTGACGAAGAACAGCAGGCGCAGTATATAAAACTTTTCAAAGACCAGAATCTCGACGCGATATCCTGCGACACCTTTATCGACCCGCATTTTTTAAGCTTCCTCGAATACAAGGCACCCGATAAAATCAAGTTTATGCGCATAGACGCGGATATAGACGGGGCGCTGAAAGCCGAGGATAGCCCAAACGACGACGTTATCATAGACATTTTTAAAAATTCTCTCGGCAACGATAAAATTACAATCAAGACAGAAAAACTGAAAAATTCCGAAGTTCCCGCGGTAATCGTCGTTGACGAATATATGAGAAGATACACAGAAATGGGTCAGTTTTACGGCATGAGCGACGGTGGACTGAACAAGACCGTAATCGTAAACACCGCAAGCCCCGTAATAGAAAAGCTTAAACTTCTTGACGGCGACAAGCAGAAATTCGTGGCGGGCTACGTTTATTCGCTGGCGCTTGCTTCTTTCAAGAAACTTTCGCCCGACGAACAGGAAAAATTCAATGCCGACTGCGTAAAGCTTTTATCGGATTACGTTAAATAAACCGTTGAAAAAAATAATTGCATATTTATAACCTAAACTATATTTACAGGCATTATTTTCAGCCCCCGAAGTTGCTTCGGGGGCTGAATTTTTGATTTTTGTAAAATTTTTCAATTCGGTATTGAAATTATATCCATAATATGGTAAAATATAATAGATGTGAAAGGTGTGAATTCTCAAAAATCCCTGTTCGACAGATTTCATAACGGAAAGGAATTTAAGGCGTACAAGTTTTTTGGCTGTCACGGAGCGGGAGAGGGTAAATACGTTTTCCGCGTCTGGGCGCCTCACGCCGAAAGCGTTTTATTGGAAGGGTCGTTCAACGGCTTTACCGGACAGAGAATGAAAAGACTTTCCGACGGCGAATGTTTCGGATTGACTTTACCCGCCCAAAGCGGAGACAGATACCGTTACAGGATACTGACCCGTGACGGCAGGGAACTTTTGAAATGCGACCCTTATTCGTTCCGATGCGACATGCGGGGAGAACCGTGTTCTGTCGTCTATGATTTGCCCGAACCTGCCGAATATAAGCCGATTTTTGAAAAATCAAGCTTTTCAGAACCGATAAATATCTATGAAGTAAACCTGCTTTCATGGAAAAGGCGGGCGGACGGCGGCTATCTCGGCTATTCAGGGCTTGAAAAGGAACTTGTGCCATACGTGAAGAAAATGGGCTATACCCACGTGGAGTTTATGCCCGTCACGGAATTTCCCTACGACGGCTCGTGGGGATATCAGGTAACGGGATATTTCTGTCCGACTTCGCGGCTTGGCTCTCCCGAAGAATTTCAAAGCCTGATAAACGCCTTTCATGCAGAGGGAATAAAGGTAATAATCGACTGGGTGCCCGCGCATTTCCCCAAAGACGATTTTGGGCTGTACGAATTTGACGGCGAGCCGCTTTATGAATCCCCTTTGTGGGACAGAATGGAACTTGGCGGCTGGGGAACGCGCAGATTCGATTTCGGCAGAGGGGAGATTGACAGCTTTTTACTTTCAAGCGCATATCTGTTTTTCGATATATACAGAGTTGACGGATTGCGGGTTGACGCCGTCGCTTCGATGCTATACCTCGATTACGACAGAAAAACCGGAGATTTTACGCCGAACAAATACGGGGACAACCGTAATTTACAGGCGATAGAATTTTTGAAAAAATTCAACGCGGCTATAAAGAAAGATTTTCCGGGAGCTTTAACGGTGGCGGAAGAATCCACCGCGTTCGCAGGCGTAACCAAAAGCGTGGAAGAGGGCGGGCTCGGTTTCGACTACAAATGGAATTTGGGCTGGATGAACGATACACTGTTCTATTGCAGGCAGGACCCGTATTTCAGAAACCATCATCACGAAAAACTGACTTTTTCGCTAATGTACGCCTTTTCGGAAAGGTTTATCCTTCCCCTTTCCCACGACGAAGTGGTGCACGTGAAAGGCTCAATTCTCAACAAGATGTGGGGGGAATACGCCGACAAATTTTCGGGCGAAAGGTTGTTGCTTGCCTATATGTTTGCGCACCCCGGCAAAAAACTGTGCTTTATGGGCTATGAAGTTGCGCAGTTTACTGAATGGAATTACAATTCTGGCGTAGAGTTTTTTCTGAAAAAATTCGAAAAACACGCAAAAATGACCGAATTCGTACGTTTTCTTAACGTATTTTATAAGAGTTGCAGAGCTTTATACGAGGTTGACGACAATTGGAAGGGATTTGAATGGATTTCCGTTGACGACAGATTCAACAATCTTCTCGCTTTCAACCGATATTCCGCCGACGGAAACGCCCTGATTTGCGCGGCTAATTTTTCGGGCGTCGATTTATTCGGCTACGAAATAGGAGTTGAGCGCGGAAAGTACAAGATTGTCCTTAACACCGACGATAAGCGGTTCGGGGGCTGCGGAAAGCTGAAAAAGAGAGTTTTTGTCGCTTGCAATAATAAGGCAAGCCGCGGTAAAGGCTACGCATTATTTTTGGACATACCGCGGCTGACTTGTATTTATATGAAAAAAGTAAAATAAATGGGGGAATACCGCAATGCTAAGAAAAAAGGAATGTGTCGCAATGCTGCTTGCCGGCGGACAGGGGTCAAGGCTTTATGCGTTAACAAGCAATATTGCCAAACCCGCGGTGTCGTTCGGTTCAAAATACAGGATTATAGACTTTCCGCTGTCCAACTGCATAAATTCGGGCATAGACACGGTTGGCGTTCTCACGCAATATCAGCCTCTTGTCCTCAACGAGTACGTCGGCAACGGACAGCCCTGGGACCTTGACAGAACTTTCGGCGGCGTTCATATTCTTTCGCCCTACGAAGCCAAGACTGATACTTCGTGGTATAAGGGCACGGCGAACGCCATTTATCAGAATATACGTTTCATAAAGATGTACGACCCCGAATACGTACTGATTCTGTCGGGCGACCACATATATAAAATGGACTACAATAAAATGCTCAACGCGCACAAGGCCGCCAAGGCGGACTGCACAATTGCGTGTATGCAAGTTCCCATAAAAGAGGCTTCGAGGTTCGGCATTTTAAATACCAACGCCGACGGTTCGATTTACGAATTTGAGGAAAAGCCCAAAAAGCCGAAGAGCGACCTTGCCTCCATGGGTATATATATTTTCACGGCTGAAAAGCTGTTTAAGTACCTTGAAGAGGACGACAAAGACCTTTCTTCCGAAAAGGACTTCGGCAAAAATATTCTGCCGAAGATGCTTGCAGCGGGCGAAAGAATGTTTTCGTACCGCTTTGAGGGCTATTGGAAGGACGTAGGAACGATTACATCGCTTTGGGAAGCGAATATGGATTTGCTCGGAGTTGTACCTAACTTCGAACTTACGGACAGGGAAAACGTTATACATTCGCGCAGCCCTCTCGCGCCGCCCGCCTATGTTGAGGGAGAAGTTATAAATTCCATAGTAGCTACGGGCTGCGAAGTCCAAGGAAAGGTTGCAAATTCCGTAATAGGGACGAACTGCACTATTGAAAAGGGCGCGGAAGTCAACGACAGCGTGCTTATGGGCAACATTACGGTGAAATCGGGCGCGAAAATCAATTATTCGATTATAGACGAAGACGTAACCATATGCGAAAAAGCCGTAATCGGTGCGGCAAGGGAAGAGGCGGAAAAGGTTGAAAGCAAGACGTCGGGCATAACCGTCCTCGGCAGGGGCATTTCCGTCGGCAAAGGCGGAAAAGTGCCCGCAGGCGAAATAGTGGATAGAAACGTATAGGGGGTTAAGAGATGGTTTCCACAGTAGGCGTTATTTTTTCAAGTATAAACGAAGAAGAC
>CANRAI010000066.1 GCA_947628555.1 uncultured Clostridia bacterium
GGGCTACGTGATATGCGCCTATTTCACAAAACCGAAATACAAGCGTTTTGCCGCGAAAAAACTTGTTGTCGCGTATGTGGTTTCGCGGATAGTTGTTTTGGCGTTTATTGTGGGAATTATGGTGTTTACAATAATGCAATTGAGGTGAGCTTTGCATTTTTCATTTTGCGTTATAATTTTAAGCGCAACTAGTAAAACAAGCTGTCAGATTATGTTCAGAACGTAGAATTTCAGGTAACTTGTTTCCTCTGCGCCGAAGAGTGCGGGGTGGTCGGGGGCTTGCGTTTTGATTTCCGCGCAGCGCACCGTGCGCCCGCTTTCACGTGCGGCTTCCTGCAAAGTCTTTTCGAAAAGCTGCGGAGACATATAGTGAGAGCAGGAGCAAGTAAGTAGAAACCCGCCGCTTTTTACGATTTTCATGGTGGTAAGGTTGATATCCTTGTAGCCGCGGCAAGCGTCTTTGACTTCGTCGGCTGTTTTGCAGAAGGCGGGAGGGTCGAGTATGACCGTATCGAATTGCCGCTTTTCCTTTCTGAAATTCCGCAAAACTTCGAAAACGTCTCCGCACAAAGTTTTTATATTATTAAAGCCGTTAAGCGCGGCGTTGTCCCTTACGTTTTTAAGCGCAAGTTCGGAGATATCGCACGCCGTAACGCTTTCGGCGACGGTTGCGGCGTTCAAAGAAAATCCGCCGCTGTTGCAAAAACAGTCCAAAACTTCGCCGCGGGCGTATCTTCTTGCGGCTAATCTGTTCTCTTTTTGGTCTAAAAAATAGCCCGTTTTCTGTCCGTTTTTGATATCCACAAGCATTTTTATGCCGTTTTCGGTTATTTCCGCATAGTCGGGCACTTCACCGTACAAAAGCGCTTTTTCTTCGTTCAATCCCTCTTTTTTTCGCACGGAAACGTCGCTTCTTTCATAAATTCCCTTTGGATTGAAAAGCTCCGCAAGGCACTCGCAAATCATCTTTTTGCGCATGTCTATGCCAAGGGAGAGGCATTGCATTACAAGGTAATCGCCGTATTTATCCACAATCAAAGCGGGTAGCCCGTCCGCTTCCCCAAAGACCATTCTGTAACAGTTTTCATATCCGAGGCGCACCCTGTAATCGTTCGCCTCTTTCAGTTTTTTAAGATAAAAATCCTTGCCGTCAGCTTCGCCGTTTCGTATAAAAATGCGCGCGAGAATTTTCGAAGCGTGGTTGATATATCCCTTGCCGATAAATCTGCCGTCGTAAGAATATACGGAAGCAAGACTTCCGTTTTTGTCTTTGCCCTCGATTTTCGCGACTTCGTTCGCATAGACCCAGCTATGCCCCGCGATAATGCGCTTTTCCTCGTTCTTTTTAAGATAAATATCGTATGCCATAAGCCGATTTTATCAAATTTAAATTATAATTGCAAACGCATTTAATATAATTTGCTTTTTTATGCTTTAAATGGTAAGATATCTACGTATGCGCAAGCTTTTAAAGTACCTTACCCATTATAAGTTGCAAACGGTCGCGGCGCCTTTGTTCAAGCTTTTGGAGGCGTGCTTTGAGCTGTTTGTGCCCATTGTCGTAGCCGCGATAATCGACAATGGAATAAAAGGCGGTAAGGGCGTAGAATACATTATTTGCGCCTGCCTTATCCTCGTCGCGCTGGGTGTAGTGGGATTGATTGCGGCGGTCGCCGCCCAATACTTTGCGGCTCGCGCCGCCGTAGGCTTTTCGAAGGAATTGCGTCACGACCTGTTTAAAAAATTGCAGTCGCTTTCTTTCAGCCAAATAGATAATCTCGGCACTGCGCGCATGGTGACGAGGATGACTTCGGACGTAAACCAGCTTCAATCGGGCGTAAATCTTGTATTGAGGCTTTTTATGCGTTCGCCCTTTATAGTATTCGGGGCGATGATTATGTCGTTTGTGCTCAGCCCTCTTGCGGGCGGGGTGGTGGCGGCTTCCATAGCCGTGCTGTGCGCCGTAATTTTTACGATAATGCTTGTCAGTATCCCGCTCTATAAAAAGGCGCAGGGCAAGCTTGACGGCGTTACTTCCGCCACGCGCGAGACGCTTACCGGCGCGAGGGTGCTGCGCGCGTTCTGCAAGGAGCGGGAGGAAAAGGAGAGTTTCAACGCGAGAAATACGGCGCTTAAAAAATCGCAGCTCTTTGTCGGCGGCGTTTCGGCGCTTATGAATCCTTTGACCTATGCGGTAGTAAACGCAACTATTATAATATTGTTGTATGTCGGCGCAATTCAGGTGCGGGACGGACTTCTGACGCAGGGCGCGATGATAGCACTATACAATTATATGTCGCAGATTTTGGTGGAGCTTATCAAACTTGCCAATCTTATAATCACTATAACCAAATCCTTCGCCTGCGCGGGTAGAATTTCGGAAATCCTCGAAATGCAGCCCTCGCTTTCTTCGCGAAAGCCGTCCGAAGCGCGCGGTTGCGCATATATACAGTTTAAAAACGTCTGCGTGAATTATAACGGCGGGGCTGTCAACGCCCTCGACAACGTTTCGTTTACAGCCGAAAAGGGGCAGACGATAGGCATTATAGGCGGCACGGGCGCGGGCAAAACCACGCTTGTAAACACTATTCCGCATTTTTACGACGTTTCGGCGGGCGAAATTCTGATAGACGGCGTGAACGTAAACGCCATAGGCGACGAAAAGTTAAGGGCGGAGTGCGGTATCGTTCCCCAGAACGCCGTGCTTTTCGAAGGAACTCTGCGCGATAATATCAAATGGGGCAAAAAAGACGCCACGGACGACGAAATTGCGGAAGCCCTTAAAGCCGCGCAGGCGGAAGACGTGGTAGCCTCCAAATCCGGCGGTCTGGACGAAAGGGTAGAGCAGGGCGGAAAAAATTTTTCGGGTGGACAGCGCCAAAGACTCACCATTGCGCGCGCGCTTGTAAGGAAGCCCGAAATTCTGATTTTGGACGACAGCGCGTCGGCGCTCGACTATGCGACGGACGCCAATTTACGTCAGTCGCTTAAAGCTCTGCCTTATAAGCCGACGGTGTTTATAGTTTCCCAGCGCACATCGTCCATACGGCATGCGGACAAGATAATAGTGCTCGACGACGGCAAGACGGTCGGCGTCGGCAAGCACGAGGAATTATTGAAATCCTGTCCTTTGTACAGGGAAATCCACCATTCCCAATATCCGGAGGAGGTCGTTTGATATGGCGAAATCTCCTTTCGGGAAAGAATTGAAAAAAGGCGTATTGAAAAGAGTATTAAGGCAGCTTAAAGGCTATATGCCGTGGGTAGTTGCGACTATGCTTCTTGCCCTTGTGACCGTGGCGGGCAATCTTGCAGTGCCTGTTTTCTTCGGACAGATAATAGACCTTATAATAGACGGCAAGCCGTTTAATCCCCAAATTTTCGGTCTTTTTACCGTTATAGGCGCCGTTATAGCAGTAACCTGCCTTGCGCAATGGCTAATGAGCGCGATAAACAACCGTATAACCTATAACGTGGTCAAGGATATGCGGCAAGAGGCGTTTGCGCGGCTTCAAATACTCCCTCTGAAATTTATAGACGGCAGACCGTACGGCGACGTCGTAAGCAGACTGATAGGCGACGTCGATCAGTTTGCGGACGGACTTTTAATGGGCTTTACGCAGCTTTTCACGGGCGTTCTTACGATTATCGGAACGCTTGTGATAATGCTTTTGATAAATTGGATAATCGCCCTCGTCGTTTTCGTCGTCACTCCTCTTTCGCTTTTCGTTGCGAAGTTTATCGCTTCCCGCACTTATTCTATGTTCAAAAAGGCTTCCGAAGCGCGCGGCGAACAGACCGCTTTCATAGATGAGATGATAGGCAATCTGAAAGTGGTGCAGGCGTTCTCCCGCGAGGACGAAAATCTGGATAAATTCGACGAAATCAACGAAAGGCTTACAAAGGTTTCCTTAAAGTCGATTTTCTTTTCTTCTCTCGTCAATCCGTCAACCCGGTTTATAAATTCCATTGTCTATGCATTGGTGGCGCTTGCGGGAGCCCTAACCCTTGTGCTGGAAGTGCAGGCGCCGACGCTTGTGCCGTCCGTCGCGTTTTCCGCGGGCTTGCTGACGACGTTGCTGGCTTACGCTAACCAATATACCAAGCCGTTCAATGAAATTTCGGGCGTCGTAACAGAATTGCAGAACGCCGTCGCGTGCGCGGGCAGGATTTACGAAATAATAGACGAACCCTGCGAAGTCCCCGACGGCCCTTCGGCTGAAACGCTTAAAAGGGCGGAAGGCGACGTGGAATTAAATGGAGTATATTTTTCATACTCGGCGGATAAAAAACTTATAGAAGATTTGAACGTAAGGGCAAGACCGGGGCAGAGAATAGCTATTGTCGGACCTACGGGGTGCGGCAAGACCACGCTTATAAACCTTTTAATGCGCTTTTATGACCCTGACGGCGGCACGATTTCCGTGGACGGGAAAAATATATCCGATTTGACAAGACATTCCCTGCGTTCCAACTACGGCATGGTATTGCAGGATACCTGGCTTAAATGCGGAACTGTGCGCGAAAATATCTGTATGGGCAAGCCCGGAGCTTCCGAAAGCGAAGTGGTTGAGGCGGCAAAGGCGGCGCATGCGCACAACTTCATTATGCAACTGCCGCAGGGCTACGATACAGTTATAGGCGAGGACGGCGGCAGCCTTTCGCAGGGACAGAAACAGCTTTTGTGCATAACGCGGATAATGCTTTCCATTCCTCCGATACTGATTCTGGACGAAGCTACCTCCCACATAGACGTCCGCACCGAAAAACGCATACAGGACGCCTTCGCAAAACTTATGGCGGGCAGGACAAGTTTTATCGTCGCGCACAGGCTTTCAACCATACGCGAAGCCGACCTTATCCTCGTGATGAAGGACGGCAAAATAGTGGAGCAGGGCACGCATAAAGAACTTCTGGCTCTCGGCGGATTTTACAATAAGCTTTATAATAGTCAATTCGCAGGCTGAAAACCGTAAGATTAAGCGTTATCTCCACGAAGGCAATAAAAAAGTTGATTAGATTATAAAGATAATTAAATTATAAGGAAATAGAAATGCTTCAAGTAAACAACGTTTCACTTCAATTCGGCAGCAAAAAACTGTTCGAGGACGTGAATTTAAAATTCACAAAGGGCAATTGCTACGGCATAATAGGCGCAAACGGGGCGGGTAAATCTACCTTTTTAAAGGTGCTCAGCGGCGAAATAGAGCCCAACAAGGGCGACGTGACTCTCGACAAGACGGAGCGAATGTCCGTCCTTCAACAAAATCAGAACGCTTTCGACGACGTAACGGTTTTGCGCGCCGTAATGCTCGGGCATAAACGTCTGGTGGATATAATGGACGAAAAGGACGCGCTCTATGCGAAAGAGAATTTTTCGGAAGAGGACGGGGTGCGCGCAAGCGAGCTCGAAAGCGAGTTTTCCGAACTCGGCGGCTGGGACGCGGAATTTGAGGCGCAGACCCTTTTAAATGCGCTCGATATAACCGAAGAATATCACTATATTACCATGCGCGACCTCGACGCAAAGCTTAAAATCAAGGTCCTGTTGGCGCAGGCGCTTTTCGGCAATCCCGATATTCTTCTTTTGGACGAGCCCACTAACAACCTTGATATAAAAACCGTCCGTTGGCTTGAAAATTACCTTTTGGACTTTGAAAACACCATAATCATAGTCTCTCATAACCGCCATTTTCTAAACAAGGTCTGC
>CANRAI010000067.1 GCA_947628555.1 uncultured Clostridia bacterium
TTTTTCGCCATAAACTTAACTGCGGGAAGGGCGAATTCAGCATAATTTTCGCGGGACGTATAGCGTTTTGCAAGCCTAGGGTCGAGAAATTTCAAATCGGTAAGCCATATATCGGCGAATTTATCCGCCCGAGCCAAATCTTCAACGTTTTCATAACCGTGCGTGTTATAGACGAAGGGAATTTTCGGGCGGTATATCGAAACCGCCCTCTCTATATCAGAAAGATAGTGCGTGGGATTTACCAAATTTATGTTATCCGCGCCCATATCTTCGAGTTCTTTGAAAATCCCCGCAAGCTCTTCGGCTGAAATTTCTTTTCCGCGCGTATTGCGCGACAGCTCGAAATTCTGGCAGAAAACGCATTTTAAAGAGCAGCCGCAAAAAAATATGCAGCCGCTTCCGTTTTTATACGAAATGCACGGTTCTTCATAGGGATGAAGATAGTATTTTGCGATTTTAATACCTTTGACGCCGCAAGCTCCGGCGCGTTCGGCTCTGTCGGCTCCGCACTTCACTGGGCATTGAAAACATTGCATATTTTCATTATAAAATAAAAATGAAATAAACGCAACTTTTGTTTGACATAGGGCGCAAAGTTTGTTACAATACTTGCAAACCTATAAAGAGTGTGCGAGAGAACGGCTTGACGACCACACAGCAACCTGCAAAAGCAAGGTGCTAATGCCGAAGCGATGGGGAAATATCTGCATTAAACTCCCCTGCGCGTCAGAGGAGTTTTTATTTTGCGGAAAGCCCTATCAAGTAAATTTACGGAGGAACATATGCGCAAATTTTTTACAAGCGAAAGCGTTACGGAAGGACATCCCGATAAGCTATGCGACCAAGTATCCGACGGGATATTAGACGAGATTCTTGCGCAGGACGAAAAGGCGCGCTGCGCCATAGAGTGCTGCGCGGCTTACGACAGAATGTTGATTATGGGCGAGGTGGCTACCTCCGCCTCCGTCGATTATGAAAATATCGCAAGAGAAATCATAAAAAAAATCGGATACATACACGGTTCATTCGCGTACGACAAATGCAAAATCGAAGTTGCCGTACACGAACAGAGCGCCGATATCGCCATGGGCGTTGACAGGGAAAACGAAGTTGGCGCGGGCGACCAGGGAATGATGTTCGGGTACGCCTGCCGCGAAACGGAAGAACTTATGCCTCTGCCCATAGCCCTTTCCCACAAGCTTGCCGCAAGGCTTGCCGAGGTCAGGCGCGACGGAACGCTTGCCTACCTGCGGCCGGACGGAAAAACGCAGGTAACTGTTGAATACGACGGGAAAAAGCCCGTAAGAGTGGATACGGTAGTCGTTTCGGCGCAACATAATACGAAAGTCACGCAGGAACAGCTTAAAGAAGATATCAAAAAACAAGTTATATCGGTTATCCCCCGCACTCTTTTGCAGGACACAAAATTTTTCATTAACCCGACTGGCAGATTCGAAATAGGCGGCCCCGAGGGCGACAGCGGACTTACGGGCAGAAAGATAGTCGTAGATACTTACGGCGGCAGATGTGCGCACGGTGGCGGAGCTTTTTCGGGCAAGGACGCGACGAAAGTTGACCGTTCGGCTGCGTATATGGCGAGGTATATCTGCAAAAATCTTGTTGCGGCGGGACTTGCCGACGAAGCGGAATTGCAGGTCGCTTACGCCATAGGCGTTGCTGAACCCGTTTCGGTTTTTATAGATACATTCGGCACCGGAAAGTTGGGCGACGACAAAATCGCCGACATTGTGAAAAAAGAATTCGACTTGCGCCCCGCTGCGATTATCGAAACTTTGGGGTTGAGAAAGCCCATATTCTCCCAAACGGCGGCGTATGGTCACTTCGGCAAGCCCAACCTCCCCTGGGAGAGGCTGAACCGTATCGAGGACCTGAAAAAATATCTAAAATAAACGGTTCATTACCGTAATTATCAAAACCAAACAATAATTTGCAATTTGACTGCGCGCCCGCGGATTTTCTCCGCGGGCGCGCCGCTGTTTTTTCACTATATTTATGTTAAGGCGGGCGCGAAATTTCGCGCCCGCCACTTTCTTATCAAGCTAATCGATTAACCTATAAATTTCTTCAATTTTGTGATATCGGTAAAATCATCAACGTATAAATCGCAAATCTCTCTGATTTCTCCGACATGCGCCCTCATCGAATAGTCGCTGACCGCACAAACTTTAACCCCGAGCTTTTTGATGGTTTGCACTGCGTGTACGGCGTCTTCGAAAACTATTGTATTTTCAGGCGAAACTCCCGCCTTTTCCATACACAACTTATAAATTTTGGGATCCCTTTTTGATATGCCCACAATTTCTTCCGTGAGGATATAGTCAAAGTATTCGGTAAGATTAAAATGTTCTAACGCCTTCATAAGCACTGCGTAAAGCGTTGCCGAAGCAAGATAAACCGTATAGCCTGCGTTTTTCAAATATTCCAAAAATTCTTTTATGCCTTTTTTTAGCTCAATCCTATTCAGATAATTGAAAATAATTTTTTCGTGCCATTTTTTCATAAGGCTTTCCGAAGAGCCCAGCGATGGATACCGCTCAGCCAAATAAACCGCAAAATCCGGAACGCTCATTGTGCGGATTATATTTTCATAATCGGGAAGGGCAGGCAAACCTTCTTCTTGTAGAGTTATTTTCCCCAATTCATCCCATGCCCACATAGAATCGGCGATAGTACCGTCAAAATCAAAAATGATCAGTTTCGACATTTTCATTGTCGGATTGCTCCCCTAAAATCGTAATGCTGAAAGACTTCAAAGGCCGATAATCAAATTCCGCATAAATTATATTTTCAAAATCTTCCAAAATAAGCTCCCTGTTCTTAACAATAACCGTAGCGCCTTTGCCCAGCTCTATCGATTTCAAATGGGCGTCTGCATTCTTGAATTCAAAATCCCATTCGTTATGCCTATATTTTTTCTGCGAAGGATACACCGCCTTGAAATAATCAAGCAAATCCGAAAGAATACCTGCTTCAAAATGGTTGATAAAAATGCTCGACGTGGTATGCTTAGAATTGCAGAAAACAACCCCCTCTTTAATATTATTCTCTTTTACAAGTTGATATACCAAGTCGTCGAGTTTAACAAAATATTCCTTACAGCCGTTTTTCAATAAGTCTTTTTTCAATTCCGAATAATATATAAACTGGGAGGCGCTTTCATATTTTTTAAGAGCCACGTCTTGTTTAATCCCGTCAACAACATCGTCGATTTTAAATTCGTAAGTTTTGATTATCATATGTTTTTACCTTTATAAATTTTCTTCGAGCCGTATATCGAATTCATAGAATAACGACATGATTTTTATTCTGTAAACCTTGATTATTTTTTCCTTGTCGCGTTCGGTTAATTCGGAGTCGCGGTAAAGAATCGCATACAGCATATCGTCGATGGCAGACATTATGCTACGTTTAATCTGTTCGCAAGATTTGGCATTTAAAAAAACCACATAATTAACCGATGAATAGAAAAAATCAAGCATTACCGAATTGATTTTTTCGCACTTTCCCAGTTTATCCGAATCGTTGAACAGCACATTTTTAAGGGCTTCGATGTGGCTATTGATTTTATCTGCGGAAATCACTTCCGTCTGATACCAAAGTTTTTTCTTTGAATTTATTTTTTCGTGTTTTTCTCTTCTTATATTCTGAATACTCAGCACCGTTACGATAATCGAGTTTAAAACTGACAGAACAAGCGTGGCAATATCAACTATTCCCATAATTACCTATTCCTACCTGTAAATCAAAAGTTTTTTCTATAATAGCGTTTACATATTCTTTTATTGTTTCGTGAAGGGCTTTATTCTGATTGAAAACAAAATTGAACTTTTCAAGAAATCTTTTAAGAATGATATTTTTCTTGGAAAGCACGGTATGGCTATTTTCGAAATCTGTACACATTTTGATAATTGTTTCGTTAAATAGTCCGTAAAAAAAAGAATAGCTTATAAAATACGGCTCGGGGTCGAATTCGATAAGATATATATCCTTGTCTTTTTCACGTTGCGAAAAATACAGTTCTTCACTTCTCTCCCTCATACCATTGGCATAGCCGATAAAAAAAATTCTATCAAGGCCGTCTATCTCGGAGACGCAATAAGAATTTTTATCTATTTTTATCGTCCATTTCCTCGGTGCTGTCATTGATTTTCCTCGAATAATATAAAACTGATTATTATTTTACAATGAAACAAAAAACTTGTCAATAAATTTAACTCGCTCTTGTCCAAACTAACTTTTTTACGCCGAATTTAACTCATCCATTGGCGCGGGGTTTACATTAACAATGAAAAACAGAGGGGGCGCGAAATTTCGCGCCCGCCATAATTCGTTTGCGTTAGCATCAATAAGCTCTTGCGAAAATTATAACATGTTCGGCTTTTTTGCCGCAAACCGCGCACTTTTCGGCGGTTTCGCCCTCGGCATATACCCTTGCGCTGGCGGCGGTTTCCGCCTTCACCTTATCCTCACATTCGCGGCAGCCGCACCAGCCCGCTTTTACAAAGTTTCCGCCCTCTACGCCCTTTAAAATTTCCGCCATGTCTTTCGCATAGACTATCCTGCCGTCGCGGCGGGCGCGGGCGGATTCAAGCATATCTTTCTGGACGCTTTCAAGCAATTTCAAAACGGTGTTTTCTATATCTTCAAGGTCGTAACTGTCCTTAGTGCAAGTGTCGCGGCGGAAAATCATCGCCTTGCCGTTTTCGATATCGCGCGGACCTATTTCTATTCTCAGTGGAACGCCTTTCATCTCCCACTCGTTGAATTTCCAGCCCGGGCTTGAATCGGTATTGTCGAACTCAACGCGTACCGACATTTTTTCAAGTTTTTCCTTTAATTTTTCGCAGACTTCGACAACCCCGCCCTTCTTTGCGGCGATAGGCACGATAACCACCTGCGTGGGCGCGACTTTGGGGGGAAGAACTAGTCCCCGCTGGTCCCCGTGCGCCATAATAAGGGCGCCGATAAGCCTTGTGGAAACGCCCCAACTCGAAGTATATGCGTATTTCTGGGAACCGTCCTTATCAAGGAATTTGATTTCAAACGCCTTTGCGAAATTCTGCCCCAGAAAATGGGAAGTGCCTGCCTGCAAGCTTTTGCCGTCCTTCATCATCGCTTCCATTCCGTAGGTCGCGACCGCGCCCGCAAACTTTTCTTTTTCGGTTTTGCGCCCCGTTATTACGGGAATAGCAAGCACGTTTTCGGCAAATTCCTTATATATTGCAAGCATTTGCATCGTTTCGGCTTCCGCTTCCTCCGCCGTGGCGTGGGCGGTATGCCCCTCCTGCCAAAGAAATTCGGACGTACGTAGGAAAGGGCGGGTCGTCTTTTCCCAGCGCATTACGTTGCACCACTGGTTGATTTTTATGGGCAGGTCGCGATAGGATTGCAGCCATTTCGAATACATGCTGCCTATAACCGTTTCGGACGTGGGGCGTATCGCCAAAGGCTCGGCAAGCTCTTCCCCGCCCGCATGCGTTACCACCGCCACTTCGGGCGCGAAGCCTTCTACGTGTTCCGCCTCTTTCGTGAAAAAGCTCATGGGTATCAAAAGGGGGAAATACGCGTTTTTGTGCCCCGTCGCTTTAAAACGGGAATCAAGCTCCGCCTGAATGTTCTCCCATATGGCGTAACCGTAGGGGCGTATGACCATAGT
>CANRAI010000068.1 GCA_947628555.1 uncultured Clostridia bacterium
CTCAACTACGAAAACAGTAAAGAGCTTGAAAATTATATGATTTCCGTGGGGAAAAAGTGGACGTGCGCGCCTTTCAATGCCGACGGGTGGCGGCTTGACGTAGCAGCCGATTTGGGTCACAGCGAAAAATACAACCATAAGTTCTGGAAAAAATTCCGCGACGGCGTGCGCGCCGCCAATCCCCAAGCTTTCGTTTTTGCCGAGCACTACGGTTCTCCCGCGCGCTGGCTGGACGGGGGAGAATGGGATTCGGTAATGAATTACGACGCTTTTATGGAGCCCGTAAGCTGGTTTCTTACGGGAATGGAAAAACATTCCCACGCGTTTGACGGCGCAAAGCTGGGCGACGGCAATGCGTTTTTCGATACGATATTCAAAAAAATGGCGGCGTTCCAGCGCCCCGCGTTGGATTCGGCTTTAAACCAGCTTTCCAATCACGACCATTCCCGCTTTTTGACCCGCACAAACCGCACTGTTGGCACGACGGGCACGAAAGGCCCGCAGGCGGCGGGCGAAAACGTGGATAAACGCGTTATGGAGCTTGCCGTTTTGATTCAAATGACCTGGCCGGGCTCGCCGGGAGTTTATTATGCGGACGAAGCGGGACAGGTTGGCTGGACCGACCCCGACAGCCGCCGTACTTATCCGTGGGGCAGGGAAGATAAGGGGCTGATAGAATTCCACAGGCAGGCGATAAAACTAAGGAAGATTATAAAATGCCTGAAAACGGGCAGTATAATGCGTTTGGCGGCGGGTGCGGGATATATAATATACGGCAGATTCGACGGCGACGAATGTTGCGCCGTAGCCGTGAATTGTTCGGACCGCGCAATGGATTTGAACGCGCCTGTCTGGCGTTTGGGCGTGCCCCGCAACGGCGCGAAGATGACAAGAAAATTCTTCTGCGCAGAAATGTCTTTGGACCTTAAAGAGGAATACGCCGACGTTGTCAACGGGAGAATGTTTATAAATTTGCCCGCTTGCAGCGGTTGCGTATTTTATTACCGCTTTCCAAAAGAATAAGTAAGACAATCCAAAACGCAATACATATCGTGTTTTTCTGAAAATCGGAGGGTGTATGCAGAAATTTTTCGGAGAGTTGGACAGGTATTTGTTCCACCGCGGCACTCATTACGAACTCTATAACAAAATGGGCGCCCACCTTACGGAAGTAGGGGGAGTAAAGGGCGTGCAGTTCGTGCTTTGGGCGCCGAACGCAAGGGCGGTAAGCGTGGTGCGCGACGGCAACGGCTGGAATCCCGAAGCCGATAAAATGGTTAAAACCGACGATTCGGTATGGGAGCTGTTCATTCCCGGAATAGGCGAAGGCGAAAAGTACAAATATTTCGTCACCCGCGAGGACGGCAGTACGGTCTATAAAATCGACCCGTACGCTTTCGGTTCGGAATTGCGCCCCAAAAACGCTTCCATAGTATTCGATACCGATAAATACGAATGGGACGACGTCGGGTGGCGCAAGGCGAAGCACGGTGAAAATTTTCTCGAAAAGCCCATGGCGGTGTATGAAGTGCACCTCGGCAGCTGGAAAAAAGATTTATCTAAGTGGGACGAGGACCAATATTTCGACTATCGCACGCTTGCGCGCGAACTTGCCGAATACGTGCAATATATGGGCTATACGCACGTGGAGCTTATGGGGATTTGCGAATATCCCTTCGAGCCGTCATGGGGATACCAGGTCACGGGCTATTTTTCGCCTACGGCGCGCTACGGTTCCCCCCGCGATTTCCAGTACTTCGTCGATTATATGCACAAAAACGGCATAGGAGTAATTTTAGACTGGGTGCCCGCGCACTTTCCGAAAGACGATTTCGGGCTTGCCCGATTCGACGGCACGCCGCTTTACGAATATCCCGACCTGTTGCGCGCGGAATACCCCGAATGGGGCACTATGGCTTTCGATTTGGGCAAGAAAGAAGTGTCCAACTTTCTTATAGCCTCGGCGTTTTTCTGGGTGGAAAAATATCATATCGACGCTCTGCGGGCGGACGCAGTCGCGGCTATGCTCTATAACAGCTTTGGCAGGGAGCAGTGGAGACCGAATATGTACGGCGGCAACGAGAATTTGGAAAGTTTCGAGTTTTTCCGCCACCTTAACAGCGTTCTCAGGCAGCGTACCGACGCGTTCATAATCGCAGAGGACAGTTCCATTTTGGAGGGGATGACGAAGCCCGCCCAAAAGGGAGGCTTCGGTTTCGGATTGAAGTGGAATATGGGCTGGATGAACGATACGCTGACATATATTAAGAAAGACCCAATCTTCCGCCCCTATCACCACTGGCTGATGACGCATACCTTCGAATATATCTTCAACGAAAACTATATGCTTGTGCTTTCTCACGACGAAGTTGTCTATGGCAAGGGCAGTATGTACAACAAATTTCCCGGCAACAAAATGGACAAGCTGGGCAGTCTTAAAGCCCTTTATACTATGATGATAGGGCACCCGGGCAAGAAACTGCTTTTTATGGGGCAGGATTTCGCGCAGATAAACGAATGGAATTTCCGTACGGGGCTTGATTGGTATTTGGCGGACGACGAAGGTCACCGCGACGTTATGAACTGTTTCCGCGCTCTGTTGCGCCTCTACCGCGAACGCCCCGTTCTGCACAACGACTGCGGAGGTCCTAAGACATTCGAATGGGTAAACAGTGGCGACTATATGCGCAATATTTTTTCCTTTATAAGGCGCAACCCGTGGAATTATAATAACGCGCTTATCTTCGTGATAAATTTCGCCCCCGTTGAAAGGTGGGAAATGGGCGTGGGCGCGCCCCTTGCGGGGAAGTATAAGCGTGTTTTTACCACTTATCCCGACGGCAATCCTTTGGAAATAGAGGCGATTAAGGAACTTTGCGACGGCAGGGAATATAAGCTTAAATTCGATTTAAGACCCTTTGAAGGGGCTGTTTTCGAAGTGCCTTATGTGGAGAGTACGCCCGAGGAATTAAAGCTTGAAAAAAGCGTGCGCCGCTCTATTAAACTTAAATACCGAGCCGCGAAGAACGACTTGTCGCATATTCCGGATTCTCCGAAAGCGTGAAGCAACGGTTGAATTTTTTTTCGGCTTATGAGCCCCTTTCGGAAATGTTTTTTAAAAGTTTAAGTTTTGGTATTTGTCAAGCGGTATTTTAAAATATTATTGAAAATTTTTCCGATTTAATCTAAACTTTAATTAACGGTGTTATATGAACATTGAAGAAATGAAAAAATATATAAAGCAGAACGGGATTACTTATGAGCAGGTTGCGGAATCTTCGGGTATTGCTTTAAGTACAATCCGTAAAATTTTTGCGGGAATTTCAAAATATCCCCGTATAGATACTGTGCAGGCGATAGAACGGGCTTTGGGGCTTTCCGAGGACGAAATTACGAATTTCACTTATGAAGAAAGACAGCTTATCAAAGATTTTCGCACTTTGGACCCGAAAGGTCAAAAGGTCATAAAGGACGCCATATCCGCATTGAAAAAATAACCGTGGCGGCGGGCGGCAATTTGCCGCCCGCCGCACATATTTTTTTAAAATTATATTGACCTTACGTTCGGGATGTAGTATAATTCCCATATAATCGGTAGGGATTGGTTATGGTCAAGGATTTACAGCAAAAAATCATCGAACTGAAAAAACAAAAAGACGTATGTATTCTGGCGCACAGCTATATGTCCGAGGACGTTTGCGAAGTGGCCGATTTTGTGGGCGACAGCTATGCGCTTGCGGTAAAAGCCAAAACGGCGCCCCAAAAGCAGGTTATCATGTGCGGGGTGCGATTTATGGCGGAAACGGTTAAAATGCTTTCCCCGTCAAAGCGCGTAATTCTTTCTAACCCGCAGGCGGGCTGTCCCATGGCGGAGCAGATGGACAGGGAAGTCATTGCCGAAGTCAAAAAAATGTATCCCGACTATGCGGTTGTGGCGTACATAAACACTACGGCGGAATTAAAGACGATTGCAGATTACTGCGTAACATCTTCAAGCGCCGTAAAAATCTGCCGCGCCGTTCCCGAAAAGAATATTCTGTTTATTCCCGATATAAATCTGGGCTCTTACGTTAAAAAGCAAATACCCGAAAAAAATTTCAAACTTCTTTCGGGCGGCTGCCCCACCCACGCGAAAATAGAGCGTTCGGATGTTCTTGAAGCAAAAAAACTTCATCCGTCCGCATTGCTTTTGGTACATCCCGAGTGCCGCCCCGAGGTCACGGAACTTGCCGACTTTGTGGGCTCTACTTCGGGAATTATGGATTATGCCTTAAATTCGGATAAAAACGAATTTATAATCGGTACGGAAAATTCTATCGTTCAGCACCTTCAATTCAAAAAGCCCGATAAAAAATTTTATCCGCTTTCCAAAAATCTGATATGTCCTAACATGAAACTTACGACCCTGCCCGATGTCTTTGCCTGCCTTACGGGCGAGGGCGGGGAAGAGATTTTCATGGACGAAGATACCCGCGTATCCGCCGTGAAATGCATTGAAAAAATGATAGCTCTCGGCGGCTGAAAAACGGCAGAGCCGTATGCCGTATAATAGGTGACGTTATGATGATTACCACGAAGGGCAGGAACGCCCTTAAAGTTATGATTGATTTGGCGCGGCACGAGGGCGAGGGCTTCATTTCCCTGGCCGATATTGCCGTACGCCAAAACGAAAGTCTTAAATATCTTGAATCTTCGGCAAAACAGCTTTCAACTTCCGGGCTTGTCGTTTCCGCACGTGGTAAAAGCGGCGGCTATAAACTGTCCCGTCCAGCCGAGGATTATACTGTCGCCGAAATACTTCTTTCTGGCGAGGGTTCGCTTGCGCCCGTAAGCTGCCTTGAAGAAGGTTCTGCCCCCTGCGAAAACGCCTGCACATGCGCGACATTGCCGCTTTTTAAAGAGCTGGACGAAGTAATTATGAATTTTCTCAACTCTAAAACGCTTAAAGATTTAATTTAAGAAATTTTTATGTAATTCCTATTGACAAAATAGGAATTAAAAATTATAATAAATTCATACTTATTGAATAGGAATTAGATTTTGAAAAAGTTGATTTACGTTGACAACGCGGCGACGACCGCGATGAGCGACAAAGCAATAGCGGCAATGAGCCGCTACTTTAAGGAAGTATACGGCAATCCATCTTCCCTGCACACGGTAGGGCAAACCGCCAAAGAGGCCTTGGACGAAGCCCGCGCAAAGGTAGCGAAGTGTTTAAATTGCGAACCGAGAGAAATTTATTTTACTTCGGGCGGCAGCGAGGCGGACAACCAGGCGATTCGTTCCGCTGCTTTGCAGGGCGCAAAAAAGGGCAAAAAACACATAGTTTCCACCGCTTTTGAGCATCACGCCGTTCTTCACACTTTGAAAAAACTTGAAAGCGAGGGCTTTGAAGTAACCTATCTCGACGTACATTCCAACGGCCTTGTAACCGCCGAACAGGTTAAAGCCGCCATCCGCCCCGATACGGCGCTTGTGACAATAATGTACGCCAACAACGAGGTGGGCACTATCCAGCCTATAGCCGAAATAGGCAAAGTCTGCCGTGAAGCGGGCGTTACGTTCCATACGGACGCAGTGCAGGCAGTAGGGCATATACCTGTTGACGTAAAAG
>CANRAI010000069.1 GCA_947628555.1 uncultured Clostridia bacterium
TCCTCCGCCTGCGATTTGCGGACGTAGAGAGCCGAAATTTCTTCCGAAAGCGCGTCCGGGTCCTTTGAATATTTCAAAACGGCAGGCAAAAGACAATCCTTCGGATTAAGCTTGGTATAGTCCGAAAAAGGCAAGTCCTCGAATCCGAAAATAGGGCAACCGAGCGCCTTGATTTCTTCAAGGCTTAAATACGCGGGCGGGAAAGCGGTTTTCCCGAAACCCTGCGCGTAAAAATGCGAGTGAGCCGCGTCTATGACTACGCAAAAATTATCGCTGTCTATATTGTATGCGAAAAGACGGAAGGCTGTTAAACCCATTAAAGGCTTATTTGCGCCAAGCGCCAGCCCTTTTGCGGTGGAAATGCCTATTCTTATACCCGTAAACGAACCGGGTCCCGTTACCGCGCCGAAAAAATCGCACTCGGCGGGCGTTAAGTCCGCTTCCGCTAACGCCCTTTCCACCTCTTCCATAAGTATTACGGAGTGCTGCGTCGCGCAGTCTGGTATGTGCCTTACGACAGATTTTTCTTCCTTTTGCGCCGCAACCGTAAGGTAGCGCGAGGACGCGTCTATAACGAGAAAATTTTTATTCATATATAATCCGCCTTGCGCAGTCGGTAAGTTTTTCTATTATTACGGTTTTGCAGTCCGCGGGCAGGACATCCGCGATGTTTTCAGCCCACTCTATAACGCACACTCCGCCCGCATAAAAATAATCGCACAGCCCCAGCTCCTCCGCTTTTGCACCGTTTGAAAGGCGATAGCAATCGAAGTGATACAGTTTGCCGTAGTAATCGTTCATATACGCGTATGTGGGGCTTAAAATTTCATCCTCTATGCCCAGCCCGAGCGCGACGCCCTTGACGAACTGCGTTTTGCCCGCGCCCATTTCGCCCTTTAAAAGGACTACGTCGCCCGCTTTCAGAGTTTTGGCATATTCGCGCCCGAGCCTGACCGTATCGCGCGCGCTTTCCGATAAAAATACCGCCATACGGTTTTATTATAAACCCCGCGGCGGCATTTTGCAATGATTATTCCCTTTCGGAACGCGATTTTTTTGCGAATTTGGCGTTAGTCAGCTTTATCAACCGCGATATCGACTTATACAAAAGCATAACCGCAAGGGTAATCAAAACGCTCTTTATGAGATTGAAAAGCGCAGCCCAATACCATACGCCGAGATAAAACCTCATCCCCGAAACCCAGTCGCTGTGCGTAAACAGGTTAAGATAGAAGGGAAATGTCAGAAGATAGTTTACGGGCGCGGACCACACTACCTGCGCGGCGCACGCGCCTAGAAACATAAATATTACGGATTTGATTCCCTTGTGCTTTTTGTAGAGGAAAGAGGGAATCAATACGTAGGGCAACATTATAAGGATATTAGCAATCTCGCCCACGCCCACCGTCTGCGAAAAGGTAAGTGCGTGGAGAATTTCCTTTAAAACCCCCACCGCGACCCCCGCCGCGGGGCCCAGCGAAAAGCCCGCAATCATTACGAACGTGTTGGAAAAGTCCACTTTCAGAAAGGGTACGGCGGGAATTACGGGGAATTCAAACCAGGGCAGATACAGCACGTACGCCAGCGCTGTGAAAAGCGCGAGATACGCCATTCTCGAAGCCGTAAAATAACTTGCGAAGATATCCTTTATCTTTCTTTTTTCTGGTTTTGCCGCACTTTGTTCTTTCTCTTCGGCGGCGGCGTTTTGCATTTGTTCCATACAAAAAACTCCTTTAAAATATTATTTTCAAAGTAATTCTTTGCAAAACGCCGCCCCGAAAAATTTCGGGGCGGCGTAAATCAATTTATCCGTTCCGGTTAAAAAGCCCCGACGCGCAGCGTCGGGGCGAAAAACCGAAAACAAATTTAACGATTTTTTTCTTTTCCTGTCCGGACTATACCGTCGGTACGGGAATTGCACCCGTTCGGGTTCTTTTTAAAGAACTTCGCAGACTTTACTGCCGGTGGGGAATCGCACCCCGCCCCAAAGAAATACAATGAAATTATACTAAGATTATACAGCTTAAAATTTCCGCTGTCAAGCTTTTCGGATAAACTGTAAGGTAACGTTACTCCGCGATAAAAAGCACTCCCAAAGTATTCTTGCCGCAATGCGAAGTTACGACCGAGCCCGCGGTCGTTTCGAGTATTTCCCCGAAATCGAAAGCGTCCTTTACAAGCCCCTTTGCCATTTCGACAATTTCAGGCTCGCACGAGGAATGGGTTATAAAACAGCGCGTTTTGTCGTAATGCGCGTACTCCTCCGCCAAATCCTTTACGTATTTTTTAAGGCAGGCTTCAAGGCTCCCCGCATACTTCTTTTTCGCGTACATCTGTCCGTCTTTCATCGAAATTAGCGGATGAAGCTTCAAAACCTTTGCGCCTATCAGCGCGGCGAGCGAGCATCTGCCGCCCTTGTGAAGATAATCGAGGACGTCAGGCACGAAAGAAGTATTCAGTTTGGGGCGGAGAGCTTCCGTTTCCTCTACTATTTGTTCGGGCGTTTTCCCTGCCGCGGCGAGGTCGCAAGCCTTTAAAACGAGAAGCCCCTGCCCCGTCGAAAGCGCTTCGCTGTCAACCACATAGACCTTGCCGCCGAAGTTTTTCGAAGCCACCACGGCGTTACTATACGAGGACGAAGCTTTCGAGGAAATGTTGTAATGTATAAGCGCGTCGTAACCCTCTATCTCCTTGCCGAAAAATTCCACGAACTCTTCGGTAGAGCCCGCGGCGGTCTTTGGAAGAACGCCCGACTCCTTCACGTAACGAAAGATATCCTGCGGGGTGACATCCACGCCGTCGCGGCAGGTGGTATCGCCGAGAATCACGTGTAAAGGCATTATGCCTACGTTATATTTTTTTACAAGCTCTTCGCCCAAATCGCAGGTCGAATCGGCGCAAATTTTGATTTTCATTCTATCACCTAACCAAATTTGATAAATACATTATATCACCGTGCTTCGGGGATATCAAGCGATAAAGATATAGAAAATTCTTTCCGAAAGCCTTGTTATTTTCGGAATTATATGTTAAAATATGGATACTCAAATTTATTGATGGGAGCGAAAAATGATTGACATTTCCTTAATCGAACAAACCGACCCCGAGCTTGCCGAGGCATTGAAGCTTGAATTGAACCGTCAGCAGAACAATATCGAGCTTATTGCAAGCGAAAACTTTGTTTCCCCCGCCGTTCTGGCGGCGGCGGGCAGCCATCTTACCAACAAATACGCAGAGGGCTATCCCGGGCACCGCTATTACGGCGGCTGCCAATTCGTAGATATTGCGGAGGATTTGGCGCGCGACCGCGTTAAACAGCTTTTCGGCTGCGAATACTGCAACGTTCAACCCCATTCGGGCGCAAGCGCAAACCTTGCGGTGCTCTTCGCAACCTGCCAGCCCGGTGATACCGTTATGGGCATGAACCTTGCGCACGGCGGTCACCTTTCGCATGGCTCTCCCGTAAATATTTCGGGAAAATATTTTAATATCGTACCCTACGGAGTCCGCGAGGACACGCAGGTAATCGATTACGACGAAATGGAAAAAATCGCCCTCGAATGTAAGCCCAAACTTATTATCGCGGGCGCCTCAGCTTATCCTAGGATAATCGACTTCAAGCGCATACGCGAAATCTGCGACAAGTGCGGCGCTTTGATGATGGTGGATATAGCGCATATAGCAGGTCTTGTGGCTACGGGGCTTCACCCCTCGCCCATACCTTATGCGGACTTCGTCACCTCTACGACCCATAAGACTTTGCGCGGTCCCCGCGGCGGGCTTATCATGTGCAAGGAAGAATGGGGCAAGGTTATAGATAAGGCGGTATTCCCCGGCTTGCAGGGCGGTCCTCTTATGCACATTATCGCGGCGAAAGCGGTCGCTTTAAAGGAAGCGCTGACGCCCGAATTCAAGGAATATCAGAAACAGATTGTCAAAAACGCCGCGGCTATGGCGGACGAATGGAACAAACTCGGCATAAAGATGGTTTCGGGCGGCACGGACAATCACCTTATCCTTCTGAACCTCACGGACAAAAATATTACGGGCAAAGAGCTTGAAAAGCTTCTGGACGAAGTGCATATCACTGTGAATAAGAACGCCATTCCTTTCGACACTCAGAAGCCTTTCGTTACTTCGGGCATACGCATAGGCACGCCTGCAATGACCTCCCGCGGGATGAAAGAGCCCGAAGCGCGCAAGATAGCGCAGCTTATCGCAAAGGTAATAGACGAGCGCGAAGCTTCTTTCGGGTACGTGGAAAAAGAAGTTGCAAAACTTTGCAAGGCTTTCCCCCTCTATGCCGACTGCGTAAGATAAAGACGATTACAGTTTAAAATGAACTATGGCAGCTGATTCAAACAGAATAAGCTGCCATTTTAATTGAAAAAGTAATTTAAAAATAACAAACGACGGACAACAAAATACGCGCAGCTGTCCGCCGCCTGAAATTAAACCTGCAAGAGGTTTAAAGTAAATTAACGATATGTAACGCCTTGGTAAAATAGAAAGAGATGAAAGAAAGAGTGTTACATTATAGTTAATTTATACCTATATTCTATAATAAAATAAACTATCTGTCAAGTATTTTTAGTTATAAATAGTTAAAATTAAGTTTATGAATAACTATTTTAAAAAGTCGTTCGGAACTAAAATAAGGGATTTGAGGGAAGACAGGGACATGTCGCAAACTGAGTTGGCGTCGCTTATCCCAATGAACCAATCCAATTACAGCAAAATAGAGCGTGATTTGCAGGAACCCGACCTATACCAGCTAAAAAGGATAGCTGAAATTTTCGGCGTGAGTTGCGATGATTTGCTTGAAATAAAAAGTCGCCCCGCGGAAGAAACAAGGGATTTGCTGTTTGCGAGGCGGGTTGCAGACCTATACAATGCAATGTATAACAGAAGATAAACTATATTTACACAAGAAAAATACAAGGCGGCGGACCGTTGGTCCGCCGCCTTGTATTTTTCGGATTTTACCTTTTAAAATTGCGGGCGCGGACGGGAAGAACCCGTCCGCGCCGCTTTTATATTGCTCAGCCGCGGCGCGCGCAAACTTGCGCGCCGCGGCGGACTTTTTGTTTATCTGCATTACAGTTTTATCCGCAAAGCGGGAACAACTCCGACGAAAGTGTTAACAACATTGCGGCTTTTGCCGATGCCGTTGTCGTGTATATAATGACAAACTTTTTCGTTCATAGGTGAACGCAACCACCACCAACCGTAGCCATCCGTAGTTACATTGACTCCCTGTGACTTTGCATACGCCGTACTCTTTAATTGACGTGCAGAGTCAGATGTACCGACATCCTCCGCAAAGCCGTATTCGCTGTTTATTATGTCCGCAGGGCTTAACAAGAATATTTTGTCGTACGTGTTTTCGCAAGCAAATTTAACGTCGTTCATAAACGCAGTATCCGCACTGTTGTCCACTTCCGTCTCCTGTATTATGCTCTTCGCCAATTCGTCGAACGACGTTTTATAAAAAGTATCGTT
>CANRAI010000070.1 GCA_947628555.1 uncultured Clostridia bacterium
GCTATATGCGCACCTCCGACTGCCCTGTATGCCACGGAAAAAGATTGAAAAAAGAGGCCCTCGCCGTAACGGTCGGCGGAAAAAATATCGCCGAGGTCTGCGATATGTCGGTTGACGATTTGAAGGCTTTCGCCGATTTTTCGTTTTTCAACCAAACCGAGCATATGATTGCCGACAGCATAATCAAGGAGATAGACAGCCGCATAAGTTTTTTGGAGAACGTGGGGCTTGGATATCTGACTTTATCGCGCTCAGCCGCCACGCTTTCGGGCGGCGAAAGCCAGCGCATCCGCCTTGCAACTCAGATAGGCAGCGCGCTGACGGGCGTTTTATATATTCTCGACGAGCCGAGCATAGGGCTTCACCAGCGCGACAATGAAAAACTTCTGCGCTCGCTTGAAGGTCTGCGCGACCTCGGCAACACGCTTATAGTCGTCGAACACGACGAGGACACTATCCGCGCCGCCGATTATATTGTCGATATAGGGCCTATGGCTGGGGTGCACGGCGGTGAAATAGTCGCCTGCGGCACGCAGGAGGACATTATGGCGGAGCCGCGCTCGATTACGGGCGATTTTCTTGCGGGGCGCAGAAAAATAGAAGTGCCCGAAGTGCGTTTAAAGCCCTCCGACAAATGGCTTAAAGTTTACGGCTGCAAGCAAAATAATCTTAAAAATATCGACGTGCAAGTGCCTGTCGGGCTGATAACCGCTGTTACGGGCGTTTCGGGCAGCGGGAAGTCCAGCCTCGTCAACGAAATTATTTATCCGTATCTTGCGAACAATCTCAACAGGGCAAGGCAGCTTTTGGGCAATGCGGATAGATTCGAGGGTCTGGAAAATTTCGATAAGATAATTGCCATAGACCAACAGCCGATAGGCAGAACGCCGCGCAGCAACCCCGCGACCTATACGGGCGTGTTTGCGGCGATACGCGAGCTTTTTGCCGCCACCCCCGACGCGAAAGAACGGGGTTTCAAAAGCGGAAGATTTTCCTTCAACGTCGCGGGAGGCAGGTGCGAGCACTGCCAGGGCGACGGCATAATCCAGATAGAAATGCACTTTCTTCCCGATATCTTCGTCCCGTGCGAGGTATGCGGCGGAAAACGTTACAACCGTGAAACATTGGAGGTAAAATACAAGGGCAAATCCATTTCCGACGTGCTTGAAATGACGGTAGCGGAAGCGTGCGATTTCTTTAAACCCGTAACGTCGATATACAATAAAATTTCCACTTTAAACGACGTGGGTCTCGGTTATATTAAGCTTGGGCAAAGTTCTACCACCCTTTCGGGAGGAGAAGCGCAAAGGGTCAAGCTTGCTACGGAACTTTCGAAGAGGAGTACGGGCAAAACTTTTTATATCCTCGACGAACCGACTACGGGGCTTCACTCATACGACGTGGATAAGCTTATAAAAATACTTGCAAGGCTGCGCGAGGGCGGCAACACCGTGCTTGTGATAGAGCATAATCTCGACGTCATAAAATGCGCCGATTGGATAATAGATTTGGGTCCCGAAGGGGGCGACAGGGGCGGTGAAATCATCGCAACAGGCTCTCCCGAGGATATTTCAAAGGTGGAAAAAAGCTACACCGGTCAATTCCTTAAAAAGGTGTTGAAGTAATTAAATAACCGAATAAATTAGTTAAGGCGGCTTAAAAAGCCGCCTTATTTATTACTTTTTACATTATTTTAAGTACTATGTCACGCATAATATGCGCTTTTATTATAATTTTGACTTTTTCGTTCTCCGCACACATTGGGCTTTAAGATTCATATTTTGAAAATAAGCGAAAAAGGAGAAATTAAATGTCCGGACCACTTTCTGCATCCAAACCATATCCGTCCGCGGAGGGGATATCCCCCGACGCGTACAGCTTACGGATTATCTCGCCCGCATACGCTTCGCCGACGGGGGAGCTGAACGCGATTCTGCAATATATTTACCATTCCTTTTATTTTGAAAAATACGGATTCCACGATATTGCGGAAACGTTGAAATCCATCGCCATGGCGGAGATGCGGCATCTCGACCTTTTAGGGGAAACCATTTTGGCGCTCGGCGCGCCGCCCGTGTTTTGCCGTTTTCCTTATTACGGATTTGACTATTACAGCGCCAAATACGTGGCATATTCGCGCAGTCTTAAATTCATGCTTGAAGACGACCTTCTGGGCGAAAGACAGGCTGCGCGGGATTATTGCCGTATGGAAAACGCGTTGAAAAACTGCGCGGTAAAAGAAATTGTTTCACGGATTAGGGAGGACGAACTGCTGCATATAAAAACGCTTGAAAATATTTTGAAGGATTTCAACGGTTGACACGTTTTAGCTTTTAAAGTATAATTTTCAGCGATGAAGAAGTACGACGTATTGATTGTAGGCGGCGGCGCGGCGGGGCTTGCATGCGCGGCGGCGCTGTCGGAAAATCCGCACATTAAAATTTTAATTGCAGAGGCGGGGGAACGCGTCGGCAAAAAGCTTTCGGCGACGGGCAACGGGCAGGGCAACGTTTTCAATTTTGACAGGGACGTATCGCACTACCGCAGCGGAAATCTTTCTCTTGTCGAAAAAATCGCGTGTCCTGCGGATAAACCCGCCGAATGGGCGTGCGAAAGAATTTTCGGCACAATGCTGTACAAAAGGGGCTCTATGGGCAGGGCGTATCCCCAAAGCCTTCAAGCGTCCTCTTTGACGGATATGCTCTTGCGCAGGCTGCAAAGGCGCGGTGTGGAAATTATGCTATCTTTGAAAGTAACTTCCGTCGAAAAAAATTCGGACGGCGATTTTACCGTCTGCTGCGGCAAAGATAAATTCCGCGCCCCTTTTGTCGTGCTCGCCGCGGGCGGCAAAGCGCAAAAACAATTCAAAACGGACGGCTCGGCATATGGGCTTGCCTTGAATTTCGGGCATAATTTGACTCCGCTGTATCCCTCGATAGTCCAGCTCAAAACGGATACGTCCTATATAAAAAACCTGAAAGGCGTAAGAGCCGAATGTTTAGCCGAAGCGGTGGCGGGCGGCAAAATAATCAAAAGTGTTACGGGCGACGTGATTTTTACCGATTACGGCGTTTCGGGTAACGCGGTTTTTTATCTTTCAAGCGTTTTGTGCAAGGGCGGCGGAACTTTGAAACTCGATTTTCTGCCCGAATATACGAATGAAATTTTGTATAGCACGCTTATGCGCCGCAAGGAGGAGGGGGTAGCCGCATGCGACATCTTGTGCGGCTTGCTCCACAACCAGATTGCCCGCGCGGTATTGAAGCGCGCGGCCTCCGAAGATATAAAAATCATAGTAAATACTTTGAAAAATTTCACTCTTGAAGTGACGGGAACGCTGGGCTTCGACTACGCGCAGGTTACGCAGGGGGGAATAGATATGAAGGACGTGGCGGACAACCTCGAAAGCGTTCTCTGCGAAAATCTTTTTTTCGCTGGCGAAATTCTCGACGTTGACGGCGACTGCGGGGGCTACAACCTGAATTGGGCGTTTTCAAGCGGCATCGCCGCCGCGGACGGCATTGCGGCGAAAATCGGAAGCCGTATCGAAAGGGCGGAAAATGAAAAGGCTTGACAACGTAAAGCTCGGCATAGGCGAAAGCGAGCAAAATTTAATAAAAATTGCGCAAAAGCAACTTAAAAAGCCCTTAAAGTTCTTTAAAATTTTAAAAAAATCGCTGGACGCGCGCGATAAATCTAACATAAATTGGGTTTATTCCATTGCCTTTTCGGACAGCGCGGAGATTGAAAATAAGCCGCCGCTCGGAATTTCGGTAAATCCCCCGCGCACGGCAATCGTGGGCAGCGGTCCTGCGGGGCTTATGTGCGCGCTTCGGCTTGCCGAACACGGAATCGCGCCCGTAATAATCGAACGTGGCGAGGAAGTGGAGCGCCGCGCGGAAACGACGCGCAGGTTTTTTTCCGAACGTATTCTGGACGGGGATTCCAACGTGCAGTTCGGCGAGGGCGGGGCGGGCACTTTTTCTGACGGAAAGCTCAATACCCAGACCCGCGACGGCTTTAACCGCGACGTTTTGGAATATTTTGCACGTTTCGGCGCGCCCGAAGAAATTTTATACCTCAATAAACCGCACATAGGCAGCGACAAACTTCGCAAAGTGCTTCAAAATATCCGCAGTTTCATTATCGAACGCGGCGGAAAATATCTTTTCAACACCCGTTTTATAGGGTTTGAAAGGAAAAACGGCAGAATTTCCGCTCTAAAACTCAAAAACGTAAAAAACGGCGAAGAATTCCTGCTTGAAATTGATTGCGCCGTACTCGCGCCCGGCCATTCCGCGCGCGATACTTTCGAAATGCTTGCGGGGGAAAGGGTAAGGATGACCCCGCGCGATTTTGCGGTAGGCGTAAGAATAGAACATCTTTCCGCCCGTATCGGGTTTGCCCAGTACGGCGTAAACTTCAATCTTCTGCCGCCTGCGGACTATAAGCTCGTCAGCCATGCGCACGAACGCACGGTTTTTACTTTTTGTATGTGCCCGGGCGGCGTGGTGATTCCCGCGGCAAGCGAAAGCGGCGGCGTGGCGGTAAACGGCATGAGCGACTATGCGCGCGACGGCAAAAATTCCAACTCTGCGCTTATGGTGCAGATGAACGCCGCGGATTTCGGCGGCGGATTATTTGACGGTATGAATTTTCAGCGCGAAATCGAAAGAAAGGCTTTTGAAGCGGGCGGAAGAAATTATTCCGCGCCCGTCCAGCTTTACGGCGACTTCAAAGACGACAGGGTTTCGCGGCGGTTCGGCGAAATTTCCCCGACGTATGCCGCGGGAACGGCGTTCGCGCCTCTCGGCGAAATTCTCCCGCCCGTTGCCGTCGAGGCGTTAAAGGCGGCTATTCCCGATATGGACAAGCGCCTTAAAGGCTTCGCCTGTCCCGACGCCATTTTGACGGGAGTGGAAACCCGATTTTCATCGCCCGTGAGAATCGAAAGGAATGAAAACTGCGAAAGCGTTACGGTAGGCGGACTTTTTCCCTGTGGCGAGGGAAGCGGCTATTCGGGCGGAATAACCAGCTCTGCGGCGGACGGCGTCAGGGTGGCAGAAAAAATTTTCGGAATTTACGGTAAAAGCAGTTAATTGTCATTTTGTTTTCATACAATTTACACAATCGGAAAATATAATTAAATCACTTTCAATGAAACACCCAAACTTTTTTCATATTCTCTCTGGGGAACGGCGCTTTAAGTGACGCCGTTTCCTTATTTTTAAAAGTTTTCAGGCGCGGATTGAAAATAACCGCGGTTGCGCCGATGCAGGGGCGAATTGCGAAAAGCATAGGCTTTTGGGGCGATTGGAATAAATTTTTATAAAAAATCGGCTGCTGCGGTTTAAAATGGTTGTTTCGGGAACAAAAACCGTGGTAGAATGATGAGGATTCGAGTTAATCATACGGTCGCGGGCCGCCCGAAAGGCGGCGTGAGGAAAGTCCGAGCATCACAGGGCAAGG
>CANRAI010000071.1 GCA_947628555.1 uncultured Clostridia bacterium
TGACCGTGTTTGCGGCATATCTTTCGGTTATTTTTGCCGTGAAATTTTGAAGCACCGAGGAAGTCAAAAGGTCCATTTCATATTTACCCAAGTCGGGTATTATCAGCCGCGTTGCTATATCGCTGTATCTTTGGTATGTCCGTAATTTTTTGAGCGGCTTGACCGTTGTTGTAAGCCACTCATTTAGCCATTGTTTGTATTGCATATCTTCTCCATTAAATTTATTTTGTGCAAAAATTATACGCCGCTCGTGAGAGCGGCGTAGGTTTTAACCGATAGGTGCTTTGAAATTTTCTTTGATTTTTATTTTTTGATTGATTTTTTGGGGCAGAAATATTTGGGGCAGGCGCGGGGCACGAAGTGCAAAAACGGCGTATTTTGAGCCAAAAATGATTAAAATTGGCTCATTTTTGAAGATTTTTGGAAGTCCTCAATAGCTTCGAATCCCGTCGCCTCGACCACAAAAAGCCAAGGCCGCATTTTGCGGCCTTGGCTTTTTGTGTACAGATAATTAGGTTTGAATCCGCGCAGTAGGTCCTACTGTCATACGCGCTTTGCCAAGGCTCACGCGCAGCGAAACGGCAAAATCCTGTCGCCCTGTACGTGCGTTCAAATCCCGTAAGGCTGGCGCCTTCGGTACGACTGTTTCGACCAACTGCTGGCATATGCCAGGCCAAAATCCGCGACAGGCATTTTTGCCTGTCGCGGATTTTGTGTTTAAGTGACAAGCTAAGGGATATGAGAGAGGAGATCGCCCCTAAAACACAATTACGCCCAATATGCCCGAAAGTATTATCATCAGTACGGGCGAAATATTTTTTTTGCGAATCCATTTATAAAGCGCAAACACCAGCGCCAAAACAGTTAAAACTATAAGGCTTTTATAGTTGAAGGTGAAAGCGCCGTCGGCTTTTTCTATGCCGAAAATTGTGCTCAGCAGCATTACGAAGGCGGTCGCGAGTATCAGCCCGACGATTGCGGGGCGCACCCCTTCCAGCGCGGCTTTCACTCCGCCGTATTTAAGTAAATTTTTCAGCGCCGCCACTATCGCTAAAATTATTACAAACGACGGCAAAACCACTCCCGCGGTCGCAACCAAAGCGCCGGCAAATCCGCCCTGCGCCGAACCGACGAACGTTGCCATATTTACCGCTAACGGTCCCGGGGTGGATTCCGCGACGGCGATAAAATTCAACAGCTCGCTTTCGGTAAGCCAGCAGTTGGACAGGCATTCTTCTCTTATCAGAGAAATCATGCCGTAGCCCCCGCCGAAAGTAAACAATCCTATTTTCAGAAAAGTCAAAAATAATTTAAGATAAATCATTTTTTCTTTTTACCGTTCCGTTCTTTGTTCTTAACGGAGAGAAACCGTACAAGATAAACCGCAACCCCGAGAACGGCGCTTATCAAAATGTAGAATACGGAAGAAAAATCAACCGCGAAAAGCGAAAATAGCACCGTACAGCAGACTGTCGCCGCCAGCAAAATAATGTTGAAGGGAGTTTTGGGCAGTTTGACGAACATTTTTATGCCCGCGGAGAGAATAAGGAATATTACGCACGCCTGTATTCCCTTGAACGCCTTTTCCACCCAACCGATTTCAAGGAAGCGGTTGAAAAACAAAGAGATAAGGTAAATAATGACAAAGGACGGAATACAAACCCACAAAGTGCTTAAAATCGAACCGAAAAGCTTGCCAGTTTTGTATCCTATATATGTAGCCGCGTTTACGGCGATAGGTCCGGGAGTGGATTCCGAAATCGCCACCATATCCATAAATTCCTCGGAGTCAAGCCATTTTTTCTTGACGACGAACTCGTTTTCAAGCAGGGCTATCATAGCGTAACCGCCGCCGAAAGTGAACAAGCCTATTTTCAGCATAGTTAAAAAAAGAATAAGATATTTTTTCACGGTATTTATTATATCACTTGACTTTCAATAATGGAAATAGTATTATTTTATGAAAATCATAATTAAAAGGTTATATTATGACCTTACGACATCTTAAAACTTTTATTGCCGTATGCAACTACGGCGGGATTACGAAAGCCGCGGAAGAACTGCATGTGGCGCAGCCCGCCGTAAGCAATACGATTTCCGAGATAGAAAAATACTACAACGTCGTTCTGTTTGAAAGGATAGGGCAACGGCTTATGCTCACGGATTCGGGGAAAGAACTGCTTGAAAAAGCGAAAGAAGCAGTTTCGGCTTTTGAGGACTTCGAAAAAACCGCAAACCGCGCGGAAAACAACGTTACGCTGAAAATAGGCGCGACGCTTACGATAGGCAAACTTTACGTGCCCGCTCTTTTGACGGCAATCAAGCGGGATTTTCCCGATATCCAAGTTAAAATCACAATCAACCGCGCTTCGCAAATAGAGGAAATGCTTCTTCGCGGCGCGCTTGACTTTGCGTTGAGCGAAAGCCAAAGTTTTTCTCCGCAAATAGTAAAAAAGGAATTTGCCGAGGACAGGCTTACGGCGGTTTGCGGCGCACGGTTTGCGGCAAAGGACGAAATATCCTTAACCGAGCTTTACAAATACCCGCTGCTGTTGAGGGAAAAGGGCAGCGCTTCGCGGGAGCTGACGGATAAAGTTTTAGGCGAAACGGGGATAACGGCAAGCCCGCTTATTGAATCAGCAAGCAACCAGGCGCTGATAGCCGCCGCCGCGGAAAACCACGGCATAGCCGTTTTACCGCAAAAACTTGTGCAGCCTTACATAGACGGCGGGATACTAAAAACAATCAGGGTTACAGGCATAGATTTCAAGCGGAAGTACTGCGTTATATACCATAAAAACAAAAAATTCGGCGCAAGACAGCGGCAAGTCGTCGAATTGTGCTTTAAAGGGTTCTATTGAACACATTCTCAATTGCTTTTGGTGGGCGGTTGTCCTGGCGTTTATAGTGGGATTTATGTGTTTATCAAATTATGTATCTTTGCTTTGGTTTTGTTAAAAGAAATGCGGGCGCGGCTGTTGAAAAACAGCCGCGCCCGCACCCTTTATAAGGGCTTTTAATGGAAGTTTTATGCGCGGTTTGTTCCGCAAACTTGAAATTTTAAGTTTAAGTGCCAGCCTTTTACACATATTATCATTATAACAGTAAAGGAGACATAATGCAATTTTGCAGAACATACGAAGTTTGCAACAGCACAGAGGGGCTTGAACGCCTGCTTTTCCGCGTTAAAAGCGCCCAAAAGGAGTTTTCTACCTTTTCACAGGAAAAGGTAGATGAAATCTTCCGCGCCTGCGCGCTTGCCGCAAACAGGGAAAGAATACCGCTTGCCAAGCTTGCCGCGGAAGAGACGGGCATGGGCGTCGTCGAGGACAAGGTGATAAAAAATCACTACGCTTCCGAATATATCTACAATAAATATAAAAACGTGAAAACGTGCGGGATTATAGACGAGGACGCCGCTTACGGCATAAAGACAATTGCCGACCCCGTAGGCGTCGTTGGCGCGGTCGTTCCGACTACAAACCCGACTTCAACGGCGATTTTCAAGACGTTGATTTGCCTCAAAACGCGCAACGGCTGCATAATCAGCCCGCACCCGCGCGCAAAAAATTCTACGATTGCGGCGGCGAAAGTCGTGTATGAAGCGGCGGTCGCAGCGGGCGCGCCAGAGGGAATTATAGGCTGGATTGATGTTCCCGCGCTTGAATTGACCGGATTTCTGATGAAAGAGGTCGATTTGATTCTTGCGACGGGCGGTCCGGGAATGGTTCGCGCGGCGTATTCCAGCGGCAAGCCGGCAATCGGCGTAGGCGCGGGTAATACGCCCGCGGTTTTCGAAGAATCCTGCGATATCCGTCTTGCCGTAAATTCGGTAATACACTCAAAGACTTTCGACAACGGCATGATTTGCGCGTCTGAACAGTCGGTAATCATCGACGATAAAATTTACGACGATGTAAAGGCGGAGTTCAAAAAGCGGGGTTGTTATTTTTTGAACGGCGGCGAAACGGAAAAGGTCAGAAAAACAATTATAATTAACGGCTCGCTCAATGCAAAAACGGTGGGGCAAAGCGCCGTGAAGATAGCCGAGCTTGCGGGCATATCCGTTCCCGTCAATACTAAAATTTTGATAGGCGAGGTGGAAAAGTGCGACCTTTCCGAAGAGTTTGCACATGAAAAATTATCCCCCGTACTCGCCATGTATCGCGCAAGAAATTTTGACGACGCCGTCGATAAAGCCGAAAGTCTTATACAAAGCGGAGGATTGGGACACACTTCGTCGATTTATATCAACGCCTCGTCGGGCAAAGAAAAGATAGAAAGATTTGCGCTCCGCTTAAAGACCTGCCGAATTCTTGTCAACACTCCGTCGTCGCACGGGGGAATAGGGGATCTCTATAACTTTAAACTTGCCCCGTCGCTTACTCTCGGCTGCGGAAGCTGGGGCGGAAACTCCACGTCCGCCAACGTCGGCGTAAACCACCTTCTGAATATCAAGACCGTCGCCGAAAGGAGAGAGAATATGCTGTGGTTCCGCACACCCGAAAAAATCTATATGAAGAGGGGAAGTCTCCCCGTCGCGCTTGAAGAATTAAAGTCGGTTTTAAGTAAAAGCAGGGCGTTTATCGTTACCGATAAATTTCTTGAAGAAAACGGTTTTACCCTTCAAATCGCGCGCAAATTAGAGGAATTTGGTATTATTCATAGTACTTTCTCTGACATAATACCCGACCCTACCCTTTTAAGCGCGCAAATAGGGGCGTCTTTAATGCGGTCTTTTAAGCCCGACGTTATTATCGCGCTGGGCGGCGGCAGCGCAATGGACGCCGCAAAAATCATGTGGGTTTTATACGAGCACCCGGAAGTAAATTTCAGCGATATGGCAATGCGCTTTTCGGATATAAGAAAAAGAATTTATTCTTTCCCGAAGATGGGGGAAAAGGCGTATTTTGTGGCTATACCCACTTCGGCGGGCACGGGCTCGGAAGTTACTCCTTTCGCCGTTATTACGGACGACGAAACCAAAGTAAAATATCCGCTTGCCGATTACGAGCTGTTGCCGGATATGGCGGTTATCGACGCCGACCTGCATATGTCCGCGCCGCAAAGCCTTACTGCCGCAGCCGGCATAGACGCCGCGTCGCACGCGCTTGAAGCGTACGTATCTGTAATGGCGACCGACTTTACCGACGGGCTTGCCTTGCAGGCGCTTAAAATTATATTCGAATATCTGCCGAAGGCGTATGCGGACGGCGCGGACGAGGCGGCGCGCGAAAAAATGGCGAACGCCGCCACTATCGCAGGTATGGCGTTTGCAAACGCCTTTTTGGGAGTGTGTCACTCTATGGCGCATAAACTCGGCTCTTTTTTTCATCTGCCTCACGGAATTGCCAACGCGCTTTTGATAGACGAGGTGATAAGGTTCAACTCTTTCGAAGCGCCCGCAAAAATGGGAACGTTCAGCCAATACGTCTATCCCAACGCGAAA
>CANRAI010000072.1 GCA_947628555.1 uncultured Clostridia bacterium
GGCTGGAAGTCGGTTCCTATTCAAGCGGTTATCAATATTTTTATGAAGGGCTGTTTTTAGCTCCGCATATTGTGGAGCAGGCGCTTAAATGCTCGCTGCTTATCGGACAGGCTATGAGCGAATTGGGTTATGCCAATTACCCCGAAATGGACAAAACGCCGCACGACATTACGCGCGCCATTAAGTTCGACAGCCCCGAAAAGATGATTGACTTTATTAGGGAAATTCAATATGCTTCGCCCGTTGACGGCTTTGTAACGTGCGAGCCGTGGGATATGCCGGGCTATGACGATAAAATAATAATGGCGGCGGGCACTTTCGTTGCGGGCGCGTCCATTGAACTTTCCGCCGACGGTCCCGTCAAACCGCCCTATATCGCGTATTTTCAAGGCGGATTAACTTATGAACACGGCAAGTATGCGTTGGAAAGAATTCTTAATAAGTTAAACGGTAGGAGGTGAAATAATGATATTTCGTATAGACGGCTGCGGAAGGGTCGCCCAAATCAAAAGCAAGGATTTCGCTCTGGAAAAAGATTTACAGCGGCTGGTGGAAAATAATCTCGACCGCCTGTTCCGTCTTGATTTTTTGGCTTCGGAATTTAAATTGGATAAATTCAGGTTCGACAGCGTAGCTTTTGACAAGGAAAATAATTCGTTTATAATTATAGAATATAAGCGAGGGAGAAACGAAAGTCTTGTTGACCAAGGTTACGCGTATCTGCATACCGTTCTGGACAGAAAAGCGGATTTGGTTTTGCTCTATAACGAGGTCAATTCCGCTTCGAAACTTTCAAAGGATTTCGATTGGACGGCTACAAGAATCTACTTTATTTCTCCGAAATTTACTGAATACCAGAAAGCGGCGACGGGATATCAGAAAATGCCGTTTAAATTATTTGAAATAAACGGATACAACGGCGACCTGATGACCGTCGAAGAAATAAATGAAAACAAAATCAACGACGAACCTGCAATCGCCGCGGAAAATTCGGCAGCCGAAAACGTGAAGCGGGAAATAATCGTATATGATGAGGACGACCACTTAAACAAGGTTTCCGAAACTTTAAGGGAATTATACGGCGCTTTGAAGGACAGAATAACGGAACTCGGCGATATAGATATCGAGCCGAAAAAAATGTACATAGCGTTTAAAATCGAATCCGAAAATATTTGCGACGTCGAATTTTTTAAAAATCGGCTTAGAATTTATATAAATATGAAGCATGGCTCGCTTTCCGACCCTTTGGATAGGGCGAGGAATATCGAAAAAGTTGGACATCACGGTAACGGTGATTACAGTTTCGATTTGACCATACAAGAGGATATAGATTATTTGTTCGGTCTTATAAGACAATCGTATAATTTCCATAAATACAGCCGTACTTCGGCTTAATTCGAAAGTTACGGAAAAATTAGGAATAGATATTTTACTATGGTTAGCGAAAGTTGATTTTCTAATAAAAAAATTTCCCGCGGCGTTTAAACGCCGCGGGATTTCGATTTTTTTGCTTTATTTTACTTTTTATCAATACATGCCGCCCATGTCGCCGCCGCCCATGGGAGCTGCGGGAGCGGGAGGAGTGGGTATATCCGTTACAATGCTTTCGGTTGTAAGCAATGTGGCCGCAACGGAAGCCGCGTTTTGAAGTACCGAGCGGGAAACTTTTGTGGGGTCTATTATGCCGCTTTCAACCATATCGGTATATCTGTTTTTGAGCGCGTCGAAGCCGTAATTGGGCTTCTTGGCGTTCAAAATGTTATTTACTACTACCGAGCCGTCGTAACCTGCGTTCTTTGCGATTTGGCGTACGGGCTCTTCGATAGCTTTCAAAACAATGGCTGCGCCTGTCTTTTCGTCGCCTTCAAGGCTCTTTACAAGTTTTGTAAGCTCGGGAACGGTGGAGAGAAGCGCAACTCCGCCGCCGGGAACGATGCCTTCTTCGACTGCCGCGCGGGTTGCCGCAAGCGCGTCCTCGATGCGCAGTTTCTTTTCTTTCATTTCAACTTCAGTTGCCGCGCCTACGTTGATAACCGCAACGCCGCCCGCGAGTTTTGCAAGCCTTTCTTGAAGCTTTTCCCTGTCGTAGTCGGAAGTCGTTTCTGCAATCTGCGCCTTTATTGAATTTACACGCGCCTTGATATCTTCTGCTGCGCCCGAGCCGTTGATAATGGTTGTGTTGTCCTTATCGACCTTGACCTGTGCGGCTCTGCCCAGCATATCGAGCGTAACGTTTTTGAATTCATAGCCCAAATCGCTGGAAATAACCGTACCGCCCGTCAAAACGGCGATATCTTCAAGCATTTCTTTTCTTCTGTCGCCGAAGCCGGGAGCTTTAACGGCAACGCAGTTCAAAACGCCTTTCAGTTTGTTTACGATAAGAGCGGCAAGCGCGTCGCCCTCGACGTCCTCCGCGATTATCAAAAGCCTTGCGCCCTGCTGAGCGATAGGTTCGATAACGGGGAGAATTTCCTGCAAAGCGGAAATTTTCTTATCGGTGATGAGGATATAGGGGTTGTCGAGCACGGCTTCCATTTTATCGGTGTTCGTAACCATGTATGCGGAAGCATATCCTCTGTCGAACTGCATGCCTTCTACGGTGGTAAGCTCGGTATTCATCGTCTTGCCTTCTTCAACGGTGATTACTCCGTCCTTGCCGACGATTTCCATGGCGTTTGCAATCAGTTCGCCAATTTTTTCGTCGCCTGCCGAAATGGATGCCACCTGCGAGATGGCAAGTTTGTTTTCAACGGGCTTAGAAATGGACTGAATCTTCGCAACGGCTGTATCTACGGCTGTTGCAATACCCTTTTTCAATATAATGGGATTGGCACCCGCGGCAAGGTTTTTAAGCCCTTCGCGCATAATTGCCTGGGCAAGCACAACGGCGGTGGTGGTGCCGTCGCCCGCGACGTCGTTGGTCTTTGTGGAAACTTCCTTTACGAGTTGCGCGCCCATATTTTCAAACGGGTCTTCAAGTTCGATTTCCTTCGCTATTGTAACGCCGTCGTTGGTAATGAGGGGAGCGCCGTATTTCTTATCGAGAACTACGTTTCTGCCCTTGGGTCCGAGTGTGATTTTTACCGTGTCGGCTACTACATTTACGCCTGTTTCAAGCGCTTTTCTAGCTTCGTCGCCGTATTTTATCTGTTTAGCCATAATAATCTCCTTTTAATATCAATATTTTACTCGACTATCGCCAGAATATCGCTCTGGCGGATTATCGTATATTCCTTATCGTCTATTTTGACTTCCGTTCCGCTGTACTTTGAAAGAAGTACCTTGTCGCCGACCTTAACCTGCATCTTCACTTCCTTGCCGTCAACAATCCCGCCGGGGCCTACCGCGACAACTACGCATTGCGCGGGTTTTTCCTGGGCGGCGGCGGTAAGATAAAGACCGCTTTTAGTCTTTTCTTCGGCTTTAAGGCCTTCGACAACCACTTTATCGAATAAAGGTTTGATAGTCATTTTATTTCCTCCGAAAAAAATTCAATTTAGTTACAAATATTTTATAAACACAGTAAAATAAAGTCAAACATAGGAAGTTAAAAAATTGCTTTTTTTTACCTGCGGTGGTAAAATATTTTTAAACGGAAGAGGTCTTTTATGGATAAATGGGATAAGCGCTTTATGGAAATGACCGAAAAAATCGGCGCTTGGTCAAGCTGTTTTCAGGAAAACCGTAAGGTAGGCGCAATAATCGTAAAAAACAAACGAATAATCGCCACAGGCTATAACGGCGCGCCGCAGGGAATTGAAAGCTGCGCCGATAAAAAGGAATGTCTTAGAAAGAAGCTTAACATAGAAAGCGGAACGCGGCAGGAAGTGTGTTACGCCGTCCATGCCGAGCAGAACGCCATAATACAGGCGGCGCGAGTGGGCAGCAGCGTAGAAGGCTGCACAATGTACTGCACCCATCAGCCCTGTGTAATCTGCGCCAAAATGATAATAAATTCGGGAATTTCCCGCGTCGTATATAAGGAAGGATATCCCGACGATTTTTCCATACGGCTTTTTAAAGAGGCTAAGGTAAAACTTGAAAAATTCAGCGATTTATAAGGAGAATTTTATGAATAACCCCGTAGTAACCATAGAAATGCAAAACGGCAAAAAAATCAAAGTAGAGCTTTATCCCGAAAAAGCTCCCAACACGGTAAATAATTTTATAGACCTTGTCACAAGCGGATTTTATGACGGATTGATTTTTCACCGCGTGATAAGCGGCTTCATGATACAGGGAGGCGACCCTGCGGGCGTAGGAACGGGCGGCCCCGGCTATACGATAAAGGGCGAATTTTCAAGCAACGGTTTTGCGGCGAACGACGTAAAGCATATGCGCGGAGTTATTTCCATGGCGAGGGCGAACCATCCCGACTCCGCCGGTTCGCAGTTTTTCATCATGCATCAGAACGCCGCATATCTCGACGGGCAATACGCCGCTTTCGGAAAGGTCGCCGAGGGAATGGACGTTGTTGACGAAATCGCTTCGGTGAAAACCGAGCGCTGGACGGATAAACCCTGCACACCGCAGATAATGAAAAAAGTTACGGTTGAAACCTTCGGCGTAAATTACCCGAAACCCGTTAAAATCTGAATTTTGGAGAAATTTATGGATAATTCCGTTTATCAAAATCCTTTGGTAACCCGCTATGCAAGCAAGGAAATGGCACGCAACTTTTCCGATGAAAAGCGCTTTAAGCTTTGGAGAAAACTTTGGATTGCGCTTGCCGAATCGGAAATGGAGCTTGGGCTGAATATAACTGCCCGGCAAATCGACGAAATGAAAAAATACGCCGAGGACATAAACTTCGAGCTTGCGGAAAAATTCGAAAAGGAAGTCCGCCACGACGTAATGGCGCACGTTAAGGCATTCGGCTCGCAGGCAGTTTCGGCAATGCCGATAATCCATCTCGGGGCGACAAGCTGCTATGTCGATTGCAATTCGGAATTGATAATTGCGGCGGACGCGCTTAATATTATTAAGGCAAAACTTGTCAATGTAATGGATAAGCTTGCAAATTTTGCATTGAAATATAAGGATTTACCAGCATTGGGCTTCACGCATCTTCAACCGGCGCAGCTTACGACCGTGGGCAAGCGCGCAACCTTGTGGCTTCAAGACTTGACAATGGACTATCATAACCTTGTAAACCTGCAAGATTCTTTTAAGCTCCGCGGAGTTAAGGGCACGACGGGAACGCAGGCAAGCTTTATGGAGCTTTTCGGCGGCGATGAGGAAAAGGTGAAACTCCTTGAAAGAAAAGTGGTTGAAAAACTCGGCTATGAAAAGGTGTATGGCGTTACCGGTCAGACATATCCGAGGAAATTCGATTATAATATGCTTTGCGTGCTGTCGCAGATTGCGCAAAGCGCATATAAATTCTCAAACGATATAAGAATTCTTCAAAATATGAAGGAAATAGAGGAGCCTTTTGAAAAATC
>CANRAI010000073.1 GCA_947628555.1 uncultured Clostridia bacterium
GTAGTCGGAGTAACCGATAACGGCGATTATGTCCGCGCGCGCGACCTGAAAGCCGAAGGCGCTATGGCTACGCTTTTGAAAGACGCGATAAAGCCCAACCTCGTGCAGACTTTGGAAGGAACGCCCGCAATCATACACGGCGGACCTTTCGCCAATATCGCGCACGGCTGCAACTCGATTCGCGCGACATATACCGCCATGACCCTTGCCGATTACGCCGTAACGGAGGCGGGCTTCGGCGCGGACCTCGGCGCGGAAAAATTCATTGATACAAAATGCCGCATAGCGGGAATAGAGCCCGACTGCGTGGTTATCGTGGCGACTGTAAAGGCGTTGAAATTGCACGGCGGAGCCGACAAGACGGAGCTGGGGGTTGAAAATCTTCCCGCGCTGAAAGCGGGGCTTCCCAACCTTTTAAAGCATATCGAAAACGTCAATAACGTATTTAAAAAGCCCGTGGTGGTTGCAATGAACCATTTTGCCACGGATACCCAAGCCGAGATAGAAACGGTGCTTTCCGCCTGCAAGGCGGCGGGTGCGGAAGCCGTGTTTACGGACGTATTTTTAAAGGGCGGCGAAGGCGGAAAAGAGCTGGCAAATGCCGTAATTTCGGCGTGCGGCAGACCTTCAAAGCTGCACTTCGCGTACGATTTAAACGACCCGATTATTAAAAAATGCAACGACATAGTCAAAAATATCTACGGCGGCGATGGCGCCGACTTTTCCGAACTCGCCCTTGAAAAAATCAAGGAAATAGAGGATAAGGGGATAAAAGGACTGCCCGTAATAATCGCAAAAACACAGTATTCGCTTTCGGACGACGCGAAAAAGCTTGCCCGTCCCGAAAATTTCAGAATTTTCGTCCGCGACATAATCTACAAGGGCGGCGCAAACTTCATAGTCGCCGTAGCGGGTGAGATAATGCTTATGCCCGGGCTTTCCAAAACGCCGAGCGCAGAGCATATCGATATCGACGAAAACGGCGTTATAACCGGTCTTTCGTAAGGTACGTATTGCGTTTTTTAAGCAAAACTTCAACAAAAATCAAGCCGTACGGCTTAAAAACAAAGGGGTCAACAATGAAACTTCCCGAGGCAACCAATTTTATTGAACAGATTATCAACGAAGAGTTGGAAGCGGGTAAATTCGAACCGATAGGCAATAAACTTCTCGTACGCTTTCCGCCCGAACCCAACGGCTATCTGCATATAGGCCACGTCAAGGCTATGTGTATAAATTTCGGCGTAAAAGAGCGCTACGGGTGCGAACTGAACTTGCGTATGGACGATACCAATCCCGCAAAAGAGGACTATGAGTACGTAAATTCCATAGTGGAAGCGGTCAAATGGTTAGGGTTTAAGTACGACAGGCTTGTGTTCGCTTCCGACTATTACGACAGGCTTTACGAAATCGCGGAAAAATATATTCTCGACGGCAACGCGTACGTATGCGACCTTTCCGCGGAGCAGATAACGGAAACCCGCGGCACGCTTACCGAGCCCGGGACTCTCTCTCCCTATCGCGACAGAAGCATAGAGGAGAATTTGAAGCTGTTCCGCGAGATGAAAGCGGGTATGTATCCCGACGGCGCGCGCGTTCTCAGGGCAAAAATAGATATGGCTTCGCCCAACGTCAACATGCGCGACCCCGTAATCTACCGTATAGCGCACGTCACCCATTACCGCACGGGCGATAAGTGGTGCATTTATCCCATGTACGACTTCGCCCATCCCGTTTCCGATGCGATAGAGGGGATTACCCATTCGCTGTGTTCTCTCGAATTTGAAAATCACCGTCCGCTTTATAATTGGTTTGTGGAGAAAGCGGGTTTTCCCGCTCCCCGTCCCAGACAGATAGAATTTGCGCGGCTGAATATAACCAACACGCTTATGTCCAAGCGCTATTTAAAAAAGCTTGTTGACGAGGGTTTTGTGCGCGGCTGGGACGACCCGAGAATGCCCACTATAATGGGACTTAAAAACCGCGGAGTGCCCCCCAAAGCGCTTAAAAAATTCTGCGCCGACGTCGGCGTCGCCAAGGCGTATTCGGTTGTCAATTCCGCCCAGCTCGACAGCTGTATCCGCGATAATCTGAACGAAAACGCCGAGCGCGCCATGGCGGTAATGAAGCCTTTGAAGCTTACCGTAACAAATTATTCGGGCGAGGAAGAGCTGGACTTCGAAAAGAATCCCGTCAAGAATACGGGCGCGCGTAAAATAAGATTTACGGGCAGCGTTTATATCGACGCGGACGACTTTTCGCTTAATCCTCCGCCTAAGTACAAAAGGCTGCAAAAGGGCGGCTACGTCCGCCTTAAATCGGCGTATATCGTGCGTTGCGACGACGTGAAGCTCGGCGGAAACGGCGAGCCGGAAGAACTTTTCTGCACCTATTTCCCCGAAACGCGCAGCGGCAGTTCGGAGCCGACGGAAATCAAGGCGAAGGGAGTAATACAGTGGGTAGATGCGAAGTACGGCGTTGACGTGGAAGTGCGCCGTTACGAGCCCCTTTTAAAAGACGAACAATACCCCGACCAAGACTATGCTGAACGCCTGAATTATGACAGCGAGCATATATCTTACGGCAAAGCTGAGCCTTATCTCGCGGAAAGCGCCGACGATACTCCTTTCCAGCTAATGCGCACGGGATATTACAAAAAAGCGAGTGAAAGCGGAAAGACCGTTCTCTCCGAAATCGTTTCTTTGAAGGATAATTTCAATAAATAAGTTTTCTTTCCTCTGTAATTATGAAAATTCCTTTAATTAAAAGTTGCGCCTGATAGCAAAATAAAGTGCGCCTGATAGCAAATTTAATCTAAAACCGACAAGGGGCGCGCGGCTTTAAGCCGCGCGCCCCTCATCTTAAATTTTTTAAATTTTTTCGGAATAGCTTTGGCAGCAGGTGCAGGATTCCGCGTCGCAGGTGCAGCCTACCTTGATTTTGGGCAGAGTGCAGTTGCAGCTCTGGTAATTGTGCTTGCAGGTCGTAACGTCGCAAGCTATGTCGAAATTAACGTTATTATCCATAATAACCTCCAATCCTATTTTGAGCCGCCTTCGCGTAAATTATTCAATGTTCTTGACAAAAGCGCGGATATGAAATAGAATGTTATAAAGGAGCTTAAATATGAAGGTTATACTGTTACAGGACGTGAAAGGTCAGGGCAAAAAGGGCGACGTAGTCGAAGTGAACGAGGGCTACGCAAGAAATTTTCTAATTAAAAAGGGAATGGCGGAAATCGCCACCGCCGCAAAACTAAACGATATTTCAATGAAGAAATCGGCGGAAAATTTCCATAGGGAGGAAGAGATTAAAGCTACAAGGGAACTTGCGGGCGAAATCGGCGGAAAATCTTTCACCGTAAAAATAAAAGCCGGACAAAACGGCAAAACGTTCGGTTCTGTTACGGCGGGCAATATTTCGGACGCGCTTGCCGCGGCGGGCTACACCGTGGATAAAAGGAAAATAGTTTTGGCTCAGCCCATAAAAAACACGGGCGAATATTCCGTAGAACTTAAACTTATGGAAGGGATAGGCGCGAAGATAAAAATCGTAGTCGAAGCCGAATAACCTTTGCATTATTTTTAAATTCAAGCGGCGGGCGCGAAAATTTTCGCGCCCGCCGTTTCCCCTATTTATTTTTCTGTATGTCAAATCGGTTTTTAATGTTTTTGCTTAATAGAAGAATAAGATAAATGAATTTTATTATTGAAAATTATCTGCCTCTGCCGCCTCCGCCGCCGAAGCCTCCGCCCGAAAATCCGCCGAAACTTCCGTGGAAGCCGTTCGAACCCGAGGAGGAAGGGCGGGTAATCATCCCGCGGGCAATTCCCGACGCCGAGCTTCTTATAACGCTGTTAATAAGCATAAAGTCAAAGATATCCAAAGACGAGCCGACAGCCCATACGGGCGGAGCAACGGTAAGCGATTTGAACTTGTCTTCCCAAATTTCCGAAACGTTCAGAACCTGCGCGTAGGGCAGAATACGGTAGTAGTACTGCGGGTCGCTTTCAAGCATTTTTTCCAGCCTGTCTTTTTCCGCGGCGAGAATAAAGTTTCTGAACCCTATTATTTCGTTCAGCTTTTTGTTGTATTCGGGCGTGCGGCTTATAATGACCGCCGATATGCAGACGGCTGCAAGGCTTACTGCGCAAAGCAGAAATTTCGGCAGGAAGGGTATGATAGAATTCGGAATAAGAAGCGCGTATATAAGCGAGCAAAGAATTATTATCACGGGCAGCAGCGAAAGGTAAATTACGTTCTTTTTACCGCGGTTTTTAAATCTGTTGTAGGCTATCGATTCCGCGAAGCCGTACAGCACAAGCGCGGGTATCAACGTCACGAAGCCGTATGCATAAAAGAACGTACCCGAAATTTCCGTCAACGCGAGTATAAAGGGAGCAAGCCCCGTTAAAAGTCCTCCTATAACGGCGAATAAAATGGAAACGCCTATGCTGACGCTCGAATACAGACCTTTTGCTTTTTCGTTTACCATAGCGGTCGCGCGCTCGTAAGTTACGTAAAAAGAATTGCCGAGAACGGAGGTCTTTACCGAATCCCCGCTTTTGAAAAGGTTTTCGAATACAAGCCGCTCGTAGTCGGCTGCCGTCGGGGTCAAATTTTTGATTTTTATAAGCACGGGGTCGTATTTGTTGTCAAAGTTTATTTTCAGATATCCCTTGTCCGCCCAATAGTAAATAAGGGAAGTCACATCCTCGGAGTTTACTCTATTGTCGATAAGTTTGCCCATCATAAGCGGGTCTAAACCCTCTGGCGGTTCGAAGGTTACCACGGGCGTAAGCCTGTTTTTGCCGAAGAACAGAACTTTTACAAGCGCGATAAGAATGATAAGCCCCGCCGCGGCAATTACAAACATATATGGCGTGAAGTCGGAATACGGTTTTATAGCGCCCTTTTTAAAGGTCAGGTCGAAGGTGATTCCGTTGTTCGCCTTCAAATTGTCCTGCGACGTTGTAAGAACGAGCCTGCCGTTTTCCATAACGGTTGTGAAATTCATATCGCTTGCCGCATAGCCTTTCGGACCGACGTAGCGCACTGCGGATTCATACCCGTTGGGCAGGATAAGCTTGACTTCCGCGTGTTTTATTACGCAGTCCCAGCCCGTGCCTACGGGATTAAGCGGAAGCGTGCCGTTTTTGACCGTGCGGTTGGAAATACAGTAGGTATAGGTAAGCCTGTACGTCTCGCTCCGATTATATTTAGCCGTTCTATCTCCGATATCCACCGTCACGAAATCCCCGTCCTGGATTGTCACTTCGAAAGGAACGGTATTGCCGTGCAGAAGTTCCACGCCTTCAACGTTGACGTCCTTTACGCGCGCGCCGCCGGTTACGGGTATGTCGCGGTAAAAGCCCGTGCTGTCTAT
>CANRAI010000074.1 GCA_947628555.1 uncultured Clostridia bacterium
GGCGGAAGTGCTTGCCGTTTGCGTCGCCCGCCGCGTTGCTTTTCGCCATAAGGCGGGAAACGGTAACGGGAACGCCGCTGGACGCGGCGGTTAAGAATACTGCAAATACGGTAAGGCAGATTTGGTATATGCCAAGTCCTTCCGCGCCTATCATTCTTGTCATGACTATGCGGTACAGGAAACTCAGACCTTTTTCGACTGTCGAAAACGCCGTAACCTGCGCTGCGGATTTGTAAATGTTGCTCTTCATCACAATATTCTACAAATTTCTCCGTGCTTTTTAGAACGTTTTGTCCGCCTTTTGCATATTGTAATAGCAAAAAATACGATTGTTGTCTTAAAGGGGGGAATTTTGGGCGGGTTGCAGCTTGAAAAAAACAAATTTTACCGAATGAAGCGCGGACAGAGTGCCTCGGACGTCGAAAGGGCGTTTTGCTGTCCCGTCAAGGAAAATTTTGCGGGCGCGGTGGTTTACATCCCGCCTTGCTCTCCTTACGAAGTGAAGCCCTTTGAAAGTTACGCGGTTGTTGCGGAAAAATTTTCTTTATCCGAAGAATTTTTAAAAAGATTTAACTTCGGCAGAATATTGTATCCGTCGCGTATAATCTATATCCCCCGCGGATAATCCATATCCCTTGCAGATAGTCTGTTCTTGCAGGTAAATTTTTACGTGCCGATAATCTAAATCCCTTGCGTATAATCTATATCCCCCGCGGATAATCTGTTCCTGCGGGTAAGTTTTACGTGCCGATAATCTATAACCCTTGCGTATAATCCATATCCCTCGCGATAGTCTGATATCCCTTGCCAATCACTCGCGGAAAGCTATTTGCTTTATGCGCGTTTTTTAGAGCGCAGCCGTTTAAGGTTAAAGTAAGTAGTTACATAAAGCGTGTTGTCGCGAAATCTTCCATTTTTAAAAGGCTTTGGGAACGATTTTTCTTTGAAGGCGGTAAGGGTTCCGCCGTGTCGCAATTACTGCTGACCGCATATAATGAAATATACTTACCCGCGCCCTATGCGCGGAAAACAACGGAGGTTAAAATGTCATTTTTTTCCAATTTTCAATCGGATAAGTGCCCGGGTACAATAAGCGGCAATCCGTTGAACGGAATGTGCGAAAAAGTCTGTATTCAGGCGCAGAAAATTTTCGACGCCTGCATAAAGCAGCTGCAACTACAAAATCTTACCCTGACGCTTTCTAATGCGGTTCCCGCAAACCCTACATATCCGCTGACCTTTATCAGCGCCCGCTCGGTTTCGTCCTCGGGAGATATAACAAATCTAAACGTAGAAAGGCTTGTCGATAAGCCCAACTGCGCAAGAGTACAGGCGACTGTGGGAATTCCCCTCGAAGTGTTATATACCGACGCGAACGGGGTGGAGGGGTCTGCCACGGCGACGATATCCGTCGCGCAGGACGTTCTCCTGTTCGTGCCCGCACCTTCCATAATGCCTTATCGCTGCACGGCGCAAGCTTCGGCGGTCGGCGCGGAAGGCACGTTCAACGCCGACGGCACATTTACGATAAGCGCCTGCGTTACGATAATTTTGAAGATTTCCATAGACGTGGAATTGCTTGTTCCCAGCTATGGCTATTGCGCTATACCGCCCGCACAGGACTACTCGCAGGAGGTATGCGCGGGATTCTTCGAATTGCCGCTCTATCCCCAGCAGCGCAACTGTTCTAAACAGTAAATCTTTATAAAACGGCGATTTGATTCAACGTTTCCGCCTTCTTCCTTAAAGGGAGAAGGCGTTTTCCTTAAATCCGATTTTTTTCTGTGGCAAAGAAATTTGCTGTTTGTTTTGATTTAAAATTGCCTTTAATATTGCGATTTTATTGATTTGCACAGTACTATGCGGTGCATAATACGCCACATATTCAACAAAAATTGTAAAAATGTCTATTTGTATCGGCGGCGGGCAAAACGCTTTAATTTTTTGCCCGAAAGTGATAAAATGGTGCTATGAACGTGTTTTCAATAAGCGATTTGCACCTTTCGGGCAAGAACGCAAAGCCCATGGAAGTATTCGGCGCGGGGTGGGAAAATCACTTTGAAAAAATAAAATGCGATTGGCTGAAAAAGGTTTCGGTCGAAGATATTGTTTTGATTTGCGGCGACACAAGCTGGGGGATAACGCTTGAAGAAGGGCTGTTCGACCTCGATTCTTTAAAGGGGTTGCCCGGGCGTAAAGTCTTTATCCGCGGCAATCACGATTATTGGTGGAACGGCATAACGAAGCTTAGGCGGGCCGCCCCCGACGAAACTTTTTTCTTTCTCCAAAACGATTGCGTAAAATTCGGAAATATAATAATCTGCGGCTCGCGCGGGTGGACTTGTCCCGGTAGCGCCGACTACACAGCAAACGACGAAAAGCTGTATCTCCGCGAGGCGGAAAGGTTCGGTTTATGTTTTAAAGAGGTCGAAAAAATCCGTGCGGAAGAGGACAGGCTTATCGTCATGATACATTATCCGCCTTTTTCTTTGAAAGGTAAGGACACGCTTTTCACGCAGCTTTTTAAAGAACAGCGGGCTGAAAAAGTCGTGTTCGGACACTTGCACGGCGAAGCGTTTTTCCCTTTGAAAACGTTCAGAGATGGGATAGAGTACGTCTTAACTTCGTGCGACAAAGTCGGTTTTGCGCTTCAAAAAATATTGTGATAATGTTGACGCATCGCTTGCGGATTTTGAAAGCTCTTTGAAAAAGTTTTTTTGCAAGCTTTACAACGCTTTCTAAATATGATATAATTTTCAAGATTATAAATCGGCAGGCGGAAAAATGTCCGTGTTTGCCTCACGGAAGGTGACAAATGTTAAAATCAAAGGATTTGCTCGGGCTTCATGACCTGACAGCCGAAGAAATTTGCGAAATTCTCGACGGCGCCGTGGAAACGAAAAAATTTTTGCGGGGAAGTTACAGAAAGTCCGACGCCCTTGCGGGGAAATCGCTGATTACGCTTTTTTACGAAAACAGCACCCGCACCCGCACCTCGTTCGAGTTGGCGGGCAAATATCTCGGCGCAACCGAAGTCAACGTGTCGGTTGCCACAAGTTCGGTGCAGAAAGGCGAAACGCTTATAGACACGGGCGAAACCCTCGATTCGATGAAAATCGATTTTATTGCCATAAGGCACCCTATGGCGGGCGCGCCAAAGCTCCTTGCCGAGCACGTAAAAGCTTCGGTCATAAACGGCGGGGACGGCATGCACGAACATCCCACGCAGGCGCTTTTGGATATGTTCACGCTTAAAGAGCATTTCGGCAAAATCAAGGGGTTGAAAGTAGCGATACTCGGCGACATAAAGCACAGCCGTGTGGCGATGAGCAACCTTTACGGGCTTTCCAAATTGGGCGCGAAAGTTTCCATGTACGCCCCCGCGACAATGATGCCTAAGGACCTTGAAAAGCTGGGCGCTCACGTCGCGAAATCCCGCGAAGAGGCGGTGGAAGGCGCGGACGCCGTCATGGGGCTGAGGATTCAGCTTGAAAGAATGAACGGCGGGCTGTTTCCCTCGCTTTCGGAATACGCCCGCTATTACGGCGTAAACGACGGGGTTATGAAATTTGCCAAACCCGAAGCAATAATACTTCACCCCGGTCCCGTCAACCGCGGCGTAGAGCTTACGCCCGCTCTCATAGACGGAGATAAAAGCTATATTCTCGAACAGGTTACGAACGGGCTTGCGGTCCGCATGAGCATTTTGAAACTGCTTGCCGAATACAGGGAGAAAAACCTATGAAGCTGCTGATAAAAAACGGAACTCTCGTACTTCCCGATGGTGAAATAAAATACGATTTACTAATAAAAGACGGCAAAATAGCCGAAATCGCCCAAAAGATAGAGGACGATTGCCCGACGTTAGAAGCGCGCGGCAGGCATATATTCCCGGGGCTTATAGATATGCACGTGCACTTGCGTGAGCCGGGCTTCGAGGGCAAAGAGGACATAAAAAGCGGTTCGGAGGCTGCGGTTAAGGGGGGAGTTACACAGGTTTGCTGTATGCCCAACACAAATCCCGTCTGCGACAACGCCGTTGTCGCCTCCTATATAGAAAACCGCGCAAAAGAGGTCAATCTCTGCAAAATCCACCCGATAGGCGCAATCACCCGCGGCCAGCAGGGCGAGGCGTTGTCCGACATCGGCAAAATGAAATCGGCGGGCGTTGTGGCTTTGAGCGACGACGGAAAATCGGTTATGAATTCCTATATAATGCGCCTTGCAATGGAATACGCAAACGACTTCGGATTAAAATGTCTTTGCCATTGCGAGGACGCGAACCTTGTTGACGGTGGAGTGGTGAACGAGGGATATAATTCCACGCTCACAGGGCTTAAAGGCAGCCCCCGCGCCGTCGAGGATATTATGATTGCCCGCGAAATCGCGCTTTCAGAAAGCCTTGGTATTCCCGTGCATATCTGCCATGTTTCGACGTACAGTGGAGTGGAAATCATTCGAAGCGCAAAAGCGCGCGGCGTTAAGGTCACGGCGGAAACATGCCCGCACTATTTTATTCTGACAGACGATATTATCACTTCTTACGATACTTTTACAAAAGTCAATCCCCCTGTGCGCGAACGCCGTGACGTAGAGGAGATTATCCGCGGCTTGCAGGACGGCACGATAGATTGCATAGTCACCGACCACGCGCCTCATTCTGCGAAGGACAAGCAGGTGGAATACAACCTTGCCGCGTTCGGCATAAGCGGGATAGAAACAAGCCTTGCTTTAAGTTATACTTACCTTGTAAAAACGGGTAAACTTACCCTTTCGGGGCTTGCCGAAAAGACAAGCCGTGCCGCGGCAAGAATTTTGGGGCTGGAAGGGGGAGAAATAAAAGTGGGCGCCCCTGCGGACCTTGCGGTGGTTGATTTTAATAAATCTTACGTCATCGACGGAAATAAATTTGTTTCCAAAGGCAAAAATACTCCTTTCAAAGGCTATAAAGTTTTCGGCGAAGTGCAATACACCCTTGTTGACGGCGAAATAAAATATAAAACCGAATAAATATAAGGGCTTAACGGTATGATAGACGCTTTAATAGACAAAATCATAAAATTACAAAACCCCACGTGCGTAGGGCTGGATACGGATTTCAACTACCTTCCCGAGGATATGAAGTCGGGCGTTTCCTCTTTTGCTGAGGCGGCGGACCGCATCTTCGAGTTCAACCGAAATATTATCGATAGTGTTTCAGACATAGTGCCTTCCGTAAAGGTGCAGATAGCTTATTACGAGATGTACGGCTATCAAGGGCTGAAAACCTTTGCCCGTACGGTCAGATACGCCCGCAAAAAGGGGCTTATAGTCATTGCCGACTGCA
>CANRAI010000075.1 GCA_947628555.1 uncultured Clostridia bacterium
ATTCGGGCGAATCGTAAACATACAGCTCTCCCGAAGGAATCAAAGGCTTTAACACGTCCCTGTCCAAGTCCGTTTTTTTAAGCGAAACAATTTCTTTGAAAATTTGCGGGGACAGCATATGAATCCCCGCGTTCACCCTGTTGCGATACCACAACCGCTCTTCTTCCTTATGAAGCCAGCCTGTCACTTTTCCGCTCCCGTCGGCAAATATAATTCCGCTGTCGTAGGGGTGCGAATTGGGGTGGGTGAAGATAGTGGCAGCGCAACGGTTGCGCTTATGCGCCGCGGCAAAACGCGGGATATCTACATCGAAAATTATATCCCCGTTTAAAAGTAAAAAATCATCGCGTATCCTGTCTTTCAAAAAATACAGCGCGCCCGCCGTTCCCAACGGCTCTTTCTCTTCTATATACTCTATATCCACGCCGAAATTTTTTCCGTCGCCGAAGTACTTTTCCACGGCTTCGCGAAGATATCCGACAACAAGGATTATTTGGGTAAATCCCTGCCTTTTAAGACATTCTATCTGATATTGCAAAATGGGCTTACCGCAGATTTCTATCATGGGCTTCGGAACTTCGGAATTTACCGAAGCTATCCTGGTGCCCCGGCCGCCTGCCATTATTACCGTTTGCATCAGTTCTCCTGCGCGCTTTCGCGGTCGTACGACTCGGAAAGATAATATATTATGCGCGTGCCGCCGTCCTCAAAGGAAAAAGGAATCCTTAAAAGATTTTTAAATTCCGAAATGATTTTCTTATGGTCCTCTGGCCTTGCATAAAATACAAGAAATCCTCCGCCGCCTGCGCCGAGAAGTTTACCGCCGAGCGCGCCCGCCTTCAAGCCCTTTTCGTATAAACCGTCTATATATTCGTTCGAAACTACGCTGCCCGTCTGCCTTTTCAAGGTCCACGTTTCGTTTAGCAACCTGCCGAAATCGTCCAAATCGCGGGTTTTGTCTTCAAGCACTCTTTCGGCTTCATCGACGAGTTTAAGCATTTCCTTTAATTGCGCGGTCTTTTCTTTTACGGAAGGCGCTTGTTTGTGGATATCGGAAGAAATGCGCGTAAAGCCCGTAAAGAACATAAGAAGGTTGGAATTTAAAGCGCATTTTCTCTCCGCGGACATTATTATGGGCGTAACGGTATATGAATTATTTGCGAAATCTATCCTGTTGAATCCGCCGAAGGAAGCGGCAATCTGGTCCTGCCAGCCTCCTCTTTCGGCGCAAAGCCCGCGTTCTATATGAATGGCTTCGTCGGCAAGTTTCCTTTTATCGGCGAACTTGCCTTTCATAGCGTAAAACGCGTTCAGCATCCCGACCGCAAACGAACTGCTTGTACCAAGCCCCGTGCGCGCGGGCAAATCGGCTTCGTAGTTTAAGCGCAGCTCGTGCATGTCCATAAATTTCATCGTATTCCTTATAAGGGGGTGTTCGATATCGTTCACGCAGTTTACGCGCTCCGTTTTGGCATATACGAGTTCGCTTGTATAGTAGAAAAATCTCGGCAAATGCCTTACGGTTATGTAGCAATATTTATCGAAAGTCGTAGATAAAACGGCGCCGCCGTATTCATTGAAAAACTCCGGTATGTCCGTTCCGCCGCCGAAAAAACTCATTCTGAATGGCGTTTGGGTTATAATCATTTATTTCGCTCCCGTTCTTTTGAATACGCCTGCTATGGTCTTGAAAATGATTTTTATGTCAAGCCCGACCGAGCAGTGGTCAACATAGTACAGTTCCAGCTTCTGCCGTTCGCCGCTTTCGTACGTTGTGTTGCTTCTGCCGTTCGCCGCCCACCAGCCTATCATCCCGGGCTTTACGGAAACCAGTTTTTCGGCGGAAGGTCCGTACTTTTCTTCCAGCTCTTCCCGAACCAAAGGCCTGGGTCCGATAACGGAGATTCTCCCCACGAAAATCGCCCAGACGTTGGGCAGCTCGTCAAGGCTTGTCTTGCGCAAAAATTTACCGAGCTTTGTTACGCGGGGGTCGTCGTCCAGCTTGTATTCGCGTTTGAATTTTTCAAGCTGTTCGGGTGTGAGCATGTCTTCGAGCTTGTCCGCGTCTTTGCGCATGCTTCTGAATTTGGGCAGAGATATAATTTTGCCGCCCTTGCCCACCCTTTTATGGCTGTAAATAACCTTTCCGCCGTCGCTGCACTTTACAACAATCGCGAGAATCAGGTACAGCCACGAAAAGATTATAAGAAACAGTCCGCTTGAAATTATATCGAAAGACCGTTTTATAAAGCGATAGCAAAAATAGGCGAATTTATTGCGTTTTTTTGCCGGACACTCGAACTGTTCGGCAGTAACCGCTTCCTGCATATCTTAAATTCTCCGTAAACGGATTTATTTCCGTCTTTACATATGTAAATATAACTACACCATTATATGGTAAATATCATTTTAGCATTTTCAAATTCAAAAGTCAAACATAAATCATTATAATGCGGTATATAAATAAAACGTCCGGAACATCGGTTTTGTACCGCAGGGAAAACGTTTTACTAAAAAATCCAACTTGAAAATCATCTACGGAAAACGCGCCCCGCAAACGGTGGGCTTGATAAGATAAAAACTCAGGGAGGCGGTTTGTCTCCCCGAGTTTTGCCTTGTAAGCGTAGGCCTTGTAAGCGTAGGCGGACTACGCAAATTTCATAAGCCGCGCGCCCACGTGGGTCGCCGCCGCATACACTGCGCCCGGCAATCCGCAGGCTTTATGCTTGCGGCAAATCGGCGGGAATAGCTATCCTCGTCGTTCCGAAGTCCGAAAAGAAATATTCTATCGTAACCAAACTCTTATTGCCCTCGTCGTCCGTTTCCACTTCCATACTCATTGTTATTTCCGTAAAATGATTTCCGTCGGCCTTAGCTTTGCATGAAAGAGCAATTTCCTCGTAACTCAGGTCAAATACATACTCCCCGTTTTCAAACGAAATATCCTCGTATTCCACCGTCGGTATCAGGTCAACCGTCATTTCTTTTACGCCGTCGCCTATTCCCTCCCAGCTGCCAAAATAATCTTCGAAACTGCCCGCGTCGTCCGAAGAAACGTTCCACATTCCGCTCTCCTTGTCAAGGGTGTAGTCGGAAACTTCGCTCTGCGTCTTAACGATATATCTTTCGCTCCAACTTACGCTCGGCTCGTTTTTGCTCCATATCCTGCCGTTGGGCTTATCGTACTTCGCGTCCGTTTCGTATTTTTCCTCTCCCGATTGCTGTACGACCTTCAAAGTGAAATTTTCAGCCGAAAGCGTATCCGATACAACCTTATTCCATTGCGCTTCGGTGAGTTTTGCGGCGGCGACGGTTACGGCGCAGTCAGCTTTTTTACCGCCGTCCTTTGTCTTTACCGTGACCGTCGCCGAGCCCACTTTAAGCGCGGTTACGGTTCCGTTTTCCACCTTTGCCACGGATGAGTCAGACGACGACCACTCCACCGATTTGTTTTCCGCGTCGTCTGGCAAAACGGAAGCTTTCAAAGTCGCCGTTCCGCCCACCGTCAGCGAAAGCGCGGCTTTATCGAGGGAGACGCCCGTAACCTTTACTTTTCCCGTAGAGCAAGCCGCCGCCGCGCACAGTGAAAGCGCGAATACAAAAAGCAATACAGATTTAAAAATTTTCTTCATTTTAAATTTCCTCCTGCCTTGATTATTGCAAAAAATCGCTTTTTTCAAACGGAATAACCCGCCCTTAAAAAAATAATGCCTTAAAAGGCTTGAAAATTGCCGCGGAACAGGTTTATTTTGAAATTAGGTATTGAAAAATTTTACAATATATAGTATAATATTTACAAGTAACTGCTTAATTTCGGGCAGACAAGGTGGAAAATACAATGACAATAAATTCTAAAAACATCAGAAACATTGCCGTAATAGGTCACAGCGGCGAAGGCAAAACTACCCTTTGCGAGGCTATGCTTTTTAACGGCAGGGCAATAGACAGAATGGGTTCCGTCGGCTCAGGCACGACGGTGATGGACTTCGACGAACAGGAAAAACAGAAACAGATTTCCATAAACACGTCCTGTGCGTATCTGCTTTGGAAAGAGGTGAAGATAAATCTTCTCGACCTGCCCGGATTTTACGACTTCGAAGGCGAGCGCCGCGAAGGGCTTGCGGCATGCGGCGGAGCCGTGCTGGTTATAGGCGCGAACGGAATTTTACCCATAGGTTCGGAAAGCGTGGTTGACTATTGTCTTAAACTCGGCAAACCGCTAATCATATTCATTAACGGCATGGATAAGCCCAACGCCGACTACATCGGCACCATCAACGCCTTGCGCGAAAAGTACGCAGGCAAGCTTGCGCCCATTCAGATACCAATTATGCAGAACGGCAGAATGGAAGGCTTCGTAAACGCCATTCAGGAGAAAGCGTACGAATTTTCCTCTACGGGACGCGTGGAAATTGAAGTTCCAGCCGACCTTAAACAACGTATGGACGAAATGCAGGCTTCGCTTATGGAAACTGCCGCCGAAAACGACGACGGACTTCTCGACAAATATTTCGAAAACGGCAAACTTACCAAAGAGGAAGCTGTTTACGGCATAAGAAAGGGCATTGCCACGGGCAGCGTAATTCCCGTTATGGCGGGCAGCGCGTTGCAGAACAGGGGCGTTATCAATCTTCTCGACGAAATAGTACGCTATATGCCCACCGCAAACGAGCGCAAAACCACGCTTGCCACCGACTACGACTCCGACGAGCTTGTGAACGTAGGCTGCGAGGACGACGGACCTTTCGCCGCGCAGGTATTCAAGACGGCTTCCGACCCCTACTCCGGCAAACTCAACTATATCAAGGTCTATCGGGGCTGCCTTAAATCGGGCATGACGGTATTCAATTCCGCAAAGGGCAAGGAAGAGCGCATAGGTCAAATTTTCACTTTGCGCGGCAAGAAAACAGAATTGGTTACCGAACTTTGCGCGGGCGACATAGGCGCCGTCAACAAACTTTCCTATACCGACACCAACGACACTCTTTGCGCAGTGGGAACGAACATTCAGTTCGACCCTATCCGCTTCCCGCGCCCCTGCCTTTCCATGGCGGTTACGGCGGCGGTCAAAGGCGACGAGGAAAGGTTTTCAGCGGATTCTCGAAGATGTGCGAAGAAGATTATACCTTCAATATAGAAAAACGCCCCGAAACGGGTGAAATGATACTCAACGGTCAGGGCGAAATCCATATAGAAATTCTTGCAAAGCGGCTTAAAGCGCGATATGGGGTTGACGTTGTTCTTTCCGAACCCCGCATCCCCTACCGCGAAACGATTCGCACCACCGCCACGGCGGAAGGCAAACACAAGAAACA
>CANRAI010000076.1 GCA_947628555.1 uncultured Clostridia bacterium
CGCCTGCAAGGATTATCGCTATCATTGTTCCCATATTAAGCCGCCTCCGTGTTCAAAAGATTTTCGCGCGCAAGCCTATTTACCTTTACGCGCTTGTGCTGCTCGAATAAATTCAGAATATATACAAACAGCGCAATGCTTATGCCGAAAATCAGGAAAGAGCCCGCGGGCGAAGCGAATATGCCTATTTTGAATTTCATAATCTGCAAGCCGAATATCGAGCCTTTGCCGAGAAATTCGCATACGATACCCATAACGGTAAGCGCGGCGGTAAATCCGAAGCCGTTTGCAAGTCCGTCAACCGCCGATTCGAGTACTGTGTGCTTATTTGCGAACGCTTCCGCCCTGCCGAGAATTATGCAGTTTACTACAATCAGCGCAAGGAAACCGCCCAAACTTTCGTATAGGTCGGGCACGAATTTTTCAAGCACCATTCTCGCGAAGGTTACAAGCGTCGCTATTACCACAATGTAGCAAGGAATACGCACTTCGTTGGGTATTACGTTTTTCAAAAGCGAAATAAATACGTTCGAAAGGGTCAGAATCACCACAACTGTAAGTCCCATGCCCGCTGCGCTCGAAGCGGAGGAGATAAGCCCGAGGGTGGGGCACGTTCCTAAAACCAACATAAAGGTGGGATTCTGAAAAATAAGCCCGTTCAGCGTTATATTTTTATACTTGTTCATTATACGTTACCTCCCGTATAATCGTCGATATTGGCAAGCGCAAAGGCGCAGGCGTACGCGCATATGAAGTTGCTCTGCGTAGCGCCCGAAAGCACTTCGTTCATATTATCGCTGTATTGACCGTTTGCCGTTATATTCTCGAAGTAAGCCAAATCCTTACCGGCAAAAAGCGTTCCGTCCAAAATTCCGGGGTTCATTTTATCTATATTATTTTTGCTGGTAGAGCCGTTATCGATTATTGCAAAGCTTTCGATTTTCTTATCGGCATTTACGGCTATTTCAAAAGTAAAAGGATGCGGATATAGTCCCTCGGCTTTGTCTTTTGTAACTACGGTCAATTTTCCCGTTTCTTTATCAAAAGCCGTATTTTCCAAATCGATATACATAGAATAGGGTTTTGAAGTTTCTAGTTCCTCGCCAAAAAATGTTTCTTTGATAAAGCTAATTGCGCCGTTTACGGAATTATCTATGGCGTTCGAGGACTGCGTCGCCCCCGAAACTAGGTAGCCGCCGGCGGTGGAGAATACTTGGTCTTTGTATTCGCCCTTGAATTTCCCGAAAAATTCGTCGTTGAAGCGACCGTCGGCATATTCCTGCGAAGTGTTGGCAGTTATGGAAATATTGTAAATTTCGGAAATTTTTCCGTCCTTTATCTCTACCGCTACCCAGCAGGTGACGGTGCCGTTGTCGTTTCCGCCTTTGCCGCGGGATTGTACGAGGTAGTGGTTATGCGTTTTTCCGTCCTGTACTAATTCTATCCTGTACGCCGCGAGAATGTCTGCCTTTTCGAGGGAGACGGTCTCGGAAACGAGGCTTTTAGGCTCTTTAACCGAATCGTCTATTTTTACGTCGTCCATGCCGTAAATGGTGACTTCTGTGCCGCCGTACAGTTTTTTTATCGCGCGCTGCAATCTCTCGCCCTCGGTCACTTCCAAAAGCCCGTACATTATGGTCAGGAATACTCCGCAAACAAGCAATATGGAAAGCAGCGCCGCTATGCATTTAAAGGAAGTGCTTTTAAAAAACTGTTTTACCGTCATTTATTTGCCCTCCTTTTCAGCCTTGGTTTTTACGTAACCGAAAGGCTTTCTTATAAGATATTTGTCCATAAGCGGAACGAGGATATTCATTATAAGTATAACGAAAGACGCAACCTCTATTTTCGTAAGATAGCGCAGAAGCGCCAAAAGCACTGCGCCGACTATGTAGTAGCAAATCTGTCCGTAAAGCCCGCGGGGAGACGTCACGTAATCGGTGAACATAAATACCGCCGCAAACAGCACGCCGCCCGAAAGGATAGAGGGCAGGAACAGAGATATGTCGAATTTATATGTATCGTAGCTGAAACCCGTGAAAAGCACCGCGCATAACCCAAACACGGCTATGAACATAAGCGGCTGCCACCATTTGATTACTTTACGTATGCAAAGATAAACGTAACCCAAAAGTATCGCCGCTTTGCAGGTTTCGCCTATGCAGCCCCTGACTCCCGTTCCGAGGAACAAATCGAGGTTTGAAAGCGCGCTGCCTTGTCCGTGCAGAAGATAGCCTGAAAGATTAGTGGCGTCGGAAAGGATTGCGCCTTCGGAAGCGGGGTCGAGAAGGGGACCGAAAATGACTTTGCCGTAAACCGTAAGACTGAAACTTATAAACATGAATACCCTTGCGGCAGCGGCGGGGTTTACAAGGTTTTTGCCCGTGCCGCCGAAGAACATCTTGACTATTGCTATCGCGAATATGCCGCCTATAATCACTTCGTACCAATTTACGGTAGCGGGAATTATAAGCGCGAGGATTAACCCCGTAACTACCGAAGTCAAATCAAACTGTTTAAGCCATTTTTTGCATACTTTGACGGCGTTAGCACACTTTTTCGCAAATCCGCCGTTGGCTATGAAATAGTAGCAAAACTCCGTAGCCACGCACGAAGCGACAGCAACCAGCTCCAAAACAAACGCCATGTATCCGAAAAATACAATTCCGGCAATGGCGGCGGGGGCGAGTGCTATGCATACGTCGCCCATTATACCGCGGGTGGTTCTGCGCGACTTGACGTGAGGGGGAGTGGAAATCACTATTGTGTTGTCAATCATTATTTTTTACCTCCCGCTTTTCTCATTTCCGCTTTGGTCTGGCGGATAGCCTGAATAAGGGGACGTTTTGCGGGGCATATATATTCGCACGCGCCACATTCGATGCACGCAAGCGTATTTCCGTATTTTGCCGCCGCCGCAAAATCCCCCGCCGAAGCGTAAAACGCGGTATTCATAGGCATAAGGTGCATAGGGCATACGTCCGCGCACTTTCCACAGTTTACGCAGGGAGTAGGCTCGTAAGCGGCAGCTTCCTTTTCGTTCATAAGCAATATGCCCGAAGTCGTTTTATGCGTATAGACCTCGTAACTTGCAAGCGCAAGCCCCGTCATAGGACCGCCTTGAACAACCTTTTTGGGCTTTTCGTCCTCGGCGCCGCAGTAATCCACTATTTCGCGCACGCTTGTGCCAAGCCGCACCCACATGTTTTTGGGATTTTTAACTGCTTGTCCCGAAACGGTCACTACTCTTTCGAGAAGCGGTTTGCCAAGCTCTACCGCCTCGCATACGGCGAACGCCGTAGCCACGTTCTGCACCACTACGCCGCTGTCGGCGGGAAGGGCGGGGGGAAGTCCTATTTTTCTGCCTGTCGTGACATACACAAGCTGTTTTTCGCCGCCCATAGGGTATTGCTTTCTTAAAATCACAACTTTTATATCGTCGAACTTCTCGAACTTTTCAATACAGTCGGGCTTGTTCGCCTCAATGCCTATGATTATGTTCGTCACGCCCAACGCCTTTGCAATATATCTTGCGCCGCGCGCTATTTCTTCCGATTTTTCAAGCATAAGGCGGTGGTCACAGGTAAGATATGGCTCACATTCGGCGCCGTTCAGAATAAGCGTATCCACGGGCGTTCTGGGCGACGCCTTGACGGCTGTGGGGAAGCCCGCGCCGCCTAAACCGACTATTCCCGCTTCCTTAATCCTCGTCTTAATTTCCTCCGCCGAGGGAGAGGACAGAGGGGGAAGATACGCCTTGTCGTCAAGTCCGTTGTTTTTAATAACTATAAATTTTTCTCTGCCGCCGTTCGCGCCCGTACCGTCGAACACAGCTTCCACCCTGCCGCTTACGCTTGAAAATACGTCGGACGAAATAGGTCCGTCCGCCGCCGCAATAAGCTGACCCATTTTGACCTCCTGCCCGACTTCTACAACGGGCTGCGCGGGTTTCCCAAGCGATTGCGAGGTGGATATGGTTACCGCTCCGGGGGCGGGCATGGTTTCGAGAGCCGCCGCCTGCGACAGCTCCTTACGACCGTGCGGATGCACGCCGCCGAAGTAGAATTTTCCTCTTACAGCTTTCAATTTTTACCTCCGGTTTTTAATACGTATAAAACAGGCTCAGCCTGATTTTTCACGATAGTTCTTTCCTTCCCTGATTACTTTTTCGAATACGCTTATGGGCATTTTTTTGAATACAAGCTCGACGGCAACGCCCACGACCGCGCCCGAAGCCGCGCCGATAAGCGCTATATACGGCATATACCCGAGCATCAGCGCAGAGCCCGTTAAGAGTATGAAAACAAGGTTTTGCGTTATGTTATGGGCAACCGCGGCGGCTACGGAGACAGCCATAACCGAGACGCGCGGGTGCACGGCGTATATCAGCAGCGAGGAAACGCCCATCGAAACCATTCCGCCCGTGAATGAATATAAAAGAGCGGCGGCGTTCCCCGCGAATAACGCCCCCAAAAAGGTGCGCGCCGCCACGACGGCGAACGCTTCCCACGGGGAATACATGATAAGCGCTATGAAAGAAAATATATTTGCAAGCCCCGCCTTTGCCCCGGGTATTCCCATAGAGGGCAAAAGGCTTTCTATGATGAATACTATAAGCCCCAGCGCCGTAAGAATGGCAAGAACCGCAAGCTTTTTGGCGGCAAAAGCCTTGTCTTTCATAATAAAACAATTATACAACAATATAAAAAATACGTAAAGAATTTTTCCCGCCGAAAATTAAAAAAATTTACTTGATATGATAAATAATTTCTTGACTTTGTTATTTATTGTCATTTATAATTCTATCGGATAAGGAGATTTACATAATGGAACTTAAATACACTCGTAAAAATGTTTACAAAGAGGCGGACGGCAAGGAGCTGGAAGCCATCTACGGCTATGCCGAAGGCTACAAAAAGTTTCTCGACAACGCCAAGACCGAACGCGACGCCTGTGTGACGGCGGAAAAGCTTGCCATTGAAAAGGGATATAAGCCTTTCTCGTTCTCCGAAAAGCTGAAAGCGGGCGACAAGCGTTATTTTATCAACAGACACAAGAACATATTCCTCATCAAGGTCGGCACAGAGGACGTTGCGAAACACGGCGTGAGAATTATGGTAGCGCACGTGGATTCGCCCCGCCTCGACCTTAAACCCAACCCCGTATTCGAGGACAGCGGTCTGTGCTATTTCAAAACGCACTACTACGGCGGCATCAAAAAGTATCAGTGGCTTTCTATTCCCCTTGCGCTGCACGGCGTAGTAATGACGCCCAATGGCAATCGCGTGGAGGTCTGCGTGGGC
>CANRAI010000077.1 GCA_947628555.1 uncultured Clostridia bacterium
AATATGGCAACATACAGAGAGGCTAAATGCCGCCTTTGCAGAAGAGAGGGCGGAAAGCTGTTTTTAAAGGGCGATAAATGCTATACGGGCAAATGTCCGTTCGAAAGAAGGCCTATGGCTCCCGGCCAGCACGGCGCGGCGAGAAAGAAAGTTTCCGAATACGGTCAGCAGCTTCGTGAAAAACAGAAGGTCAAGAGAATTTACGGCGTACAGGAAGGTCAGTTCCGCGCGTATTACGAACAAGCCGACAGAATGAAGGGTATCACGGGTGAAAATATGCTTTCCCTTCTCGAACGCAGGCTTGACAACGTAATATTCCGTATGGGCATAGGTTCCAGCCGTGCTCAGGCGCGTCAGCTTGTAAGTCACGGACATTTCCTTGTAAACGGCAAAAAGGTAAACATTCCCAGCTATATAGTTAAAGCCGGCGACGTTATCACCGTAAAGGAAAGCAAATCTTCCAACAAATTTTTTGAAGAAATAAAATCGATGAAAGCGGGTAATATGCCCAAATGGGTAGAGTTCGACCCCGCAAAATTAGAGGGTAAAATCTTATCGTTGCCCGCAAGGGACGATATTGACAGTCAGATTTCCGAACATATGATTGTCGAGCTGTACTCCAAGTAATAAGTAAAGTAAAGGAGGAAGTTTTATGATCGAAATGGATATGCCCAAACTCGAAGTGGTGGAAAGCGAGGACCAATCCTATGCGAAGGTCGTCGTTGACCCCCTTGAAAAGGGCTTCGGTCTTACAATAGGCAACTGCCTTAGACGAATTCTTCTGTCCGCCCTTCCCGGGGCGGCTGCGCAGGGAATAAGATTCCTTGACGGAAGCGTAAAACACGAATTTTCCGCAGTGCCGGGCGTAAAAGAGGACGTTACCGAGATAATCCTCAATTTAAAGACGCTTGCAATAAAGACGTCGGTTACCGATAAGGATTATATAAAGGTAGTCCACCTCTACAAGGAAGGTCCTTGCGAGGTGAAAGCGAGCGATATCGCCGAGGACGCTGAAATAGAAATAATCAACGGCGACCAGCATATCTGCACTATAGACGCCGGCGGGAAAATCGATATGGAGATAACCATAGGCCGCGGCCGCGGCTATAAGGGCGCGGACCATACGCGTACCGAGCTTATCGATTATATCCCCATAGATTCAATCTATACGCCCGTCAAAAAGGTCAACTACACGGTTGAAAATACGCGCGTAGGGCAGAATACCGATTACGACAAGCTCACCCTCGAAGTATGGACGAACGGCGCGTTCAGCGCGAAAGAAATAGTGTCGCTTGCTGCAAAAATAATGCAGGACCATATTTCGCTGTTCGTTGACCTTTCGGAATCTATAAGGAATATGGACATTCTCGTTAAAAACGAGGACGACAAGCAGGCAAAAATACTCGCAATGGCAATAGAGGAAATGGACCTTTCCGTCCGTTCCTACAACTGCCTTAAACGCGCAAACATTCACACGGTGGAAGATCTTACGAAGAGAACCGAAGACGAAATGCTTAAAGTCAGGAACCTCGGCAGAAAGTCTTTGGACGAAGTTATAGCAAAACTCGCTTTCTACGGACTTACACTTTCAAATAAGGAGGACTAAATTATGCCCGGTAAATTGGGAAGAACTGCGGAGGAGAGAGAGGCGCTTTTAAGAAACCAGGCGTCGGAGCTTCTCTGGAAAGGAAAAATAACCACCACGGCGGCAAAAGCGAAAGCGCTTCAACCCTACGTTGAAAAAATAATCACCAAGGCGATAAGGGTTTTCGACGACAATATCGAATTTGAAGTCACCTCTAAGGACAAAAAGGGCAAGGACGTTACGGTTAAAAGCGTAAAGGACAGCCCCAAAAAGCTTGCCGTACGCCGTCAGATAATGGCAAAGCTGTACGATTTGCAGGAGGTAAAACCTTTCAACGAAAGTAAAAAGGATTTCAAAGCGCGCACAGCGGACATTCAGCATCCCTTGATGGAAAAACTCTTCAACGAAATCGCGCCTAAATACGCGCAGAGAAAGGAAGAGAACGGTCAGGGCGGCGGTTATACCCGTATCTATCTTTTGGGCGCCCGCCGCGGCGACGCAGCAGAGATGGCAATAATCGAATTGGTTTAAAAAACTTTAAAAGCGGAGCTTGAAGCTCCGCTTTTTTCGTGTCGTGAAAAATTTATCTGATGAAATTAGTGCGCGCGCCATGTTCGGTTTTCGGCGTGTCTATCCCTGCCTGTATGCCGGCGTCGATACATTTCAAAAGCCAGGCTAAATTCAAGCCGATATTTCTCATCGTCTGCATGCCTTCGAGGTCTTTTTTTACTTCTTCCGGAGAATTGCCGTGAACCATATTCCAATAAGACGAAGAAACTACGGGCATTTCGGAAATTCCCAAATGCTTTGAAACTACTTCCAGAGAGGCGGTCGTGCCTGCCCTGCGCGCAGAAGCGATTACAGCCGCGGGTTTGTGTCTGAAATTTTCCCCGCCCGCATAGAACATTCTGTCCATAACGGATAAAATCCTGCCCGAAGGGTGGGCGTAATAGACGGGCGTTCCGAAAACAAATCCGTCCGCATACGCCGCTTTTTCAATCCAGGCGTTTGCGCAGTCGTCCGAAAAAACGCATTTTCCTGCCTTTGCACAGCCTCCGCAACCTATGCAATCCTGCACGGGTTTGTTGCCTATTTGCAGGATTTCCGTTTCGATACCCTGCTCATTTAAAACGCGGGCAATTTCGGATAAAGCCGTAAAAGTACACCCGTTCGCGCGCGGGCTTCCATTGAAAAGCAATACTTTCATATTTTCACCTCATATTTAAGGATATTTAACAAAATTATATTCCGTGCAGACGGATAAGTCAAATAATGTTTTATTGGCGGGCAAGTCAAAATTGTTGCAAAAAGTAATTTTTTTCGTATGCGCCGAATAAAATATACAGTATTATTTGTTCGATTGACGTCAAATAAATGAAAAAAAATTATTTATTTTCATTTTCTTGACATAAAAATTCAGCGTGATATAATATAAGTATAAAATTTATTAAATGAATTGATGATTTCATAAAGGTCATCAGTTAAAGGAGAAAAATTATGTCGTTTGACAAATGGTTTAACAGCCAAAGCACACTGTTGAAAGTAATTCTGCTTATCATCCCCTTTGTCGGCTGGATAGTCGAATTACTTGTAAGATTAAGCGTTATGCTTACCAAAAAGGACGTAGTCAGCATCGTCGTATTCCTGCTTTTCCTCTTGATAGGTTGGGGCTGGTTCCTTTGCATAATCGACTTGATTTATATGATTGTTACAGGTCATCTTCTTTTTGCTTAAACTAAAAAAATTCCCGCCGTCGGTAGGCGGGAATTTTTTTACCTATTAACGGTAAAGTCATAAATCGTGCCGAAATTTTCGGTATATATATTGACAATTATTTTATAAGTGATATAATCATTATAATAATTATTATTAAGGAGAAAAATTATGTTCGCAACTTGGTTTAACAGGCAAAGTCGGCTTATTCAGATTCTTCTTCTTTTGATTCCCGTAGTAAACTGGATTACGGAAATTCTTGTAAGATGGTCGGCAGCTTTCAAAACCAAAAGCCTTTTGACTATTATTGTAGCGATTCTCGTTACTTTCCTGGGCTTGGCATTTGGTTGGATTGACTTAATTTGGTGTTTGCTTTTCAAACATCTTATTTTTGCAAAAGCGTAATCAAACCGAAGCGGCGGTCGCAATTTGCGACCGCCGCTTCTATATTTTGCTTTAAATCTGCGCCTTATCGTAAATACTGCCGTCAAGGGTCTTGAAGTAAAATACGCCTCCGTCGTACAAAATGTACCCGCGCGTATTTTTTTCGTCTTTTGGCAAGGAGACGGAGCCAGGGTTCAGATGCAGAAAGCCTTCTTCCCGTGTATTCAAGGGCACATGCGTATGCCCCGTAACATAAACGTCTCCGCAGGCAAGAGGAGGAACTTCTCTGTGCCCGTGGGAAAGATATATGCATTTTCCGTCGGCGTAAACCGCGGCGTAGTCGGAAAGTATGGGGAATGGCAAAACCATTTGATCGACCTCGCTGTCGCAGTTTCCGCGCACGCAGATTATCTTATTTTTATAAGCCGAAAGCAATTCCGTCGTTTCTTTGGGCGAATATTCTTCGGGCAGCGGATTTCTCGGCCCGTGATATAAAATATCTCCCAAAAGTAAAAGTTTGTCCGCGTTCTCCTGTTCGAATGCCCGTAAAAGTTCCTTGCAATATTTTGCCGAGCCGTGTATGTCCGAAGCAATTAAAAGTTTAACCGAATTTACGGGATTTGCCGCGCCCTTGTTTTTCTGCCGCCCGAATAAAAACATAATCTCTCCGTTTACCGTCAGTAGTTTTATTTTACTATTGCACATCGTTTTTGTCAATCTTTAACGGTTGGTAATATAGGCTATACAGTATTTTATAAAAAGCGCCCCGCGTGTGCCGCGGGGCTTATATCTATCTTGCTGATTTAATTGAAGCGAAAGAGCGTTTCGACCAAATCGTTGATAAGGTCGGATTTAAGTTTGAAGCCTCGGGTGTTATTTTTTTGCCATCGCCTGCGCCATTTCCATCGCCTGCGCCTTGCGCGCGTCTTCCGCATGTTGTTCTATTGCATTGTTTACCATATTCTTGAATTGGTTGGCGTTGCTTACGCCGTTGAACCAGACGGGTTCGCCCGCGCCGCTGCCGACAACGGATAACTTGTAGTATTTGAAGATTCTGCCCCAGAACGTGGCGGAAATATTAACAGTATCGACTTTATCGATATGTAAGTCAATAACTTTAACCTTTATAATTCCGCATTTGCCGATTACTCTTTTATTGGTTATTGCGATGTCTGTGCAGAGCAAATCGATAATTTTCATAACCAAAGGTAGCGTTCCGACAATGATAAAAAATACACCTATCAAAGTCATTACCATTGATATCTTAGAATAAACTTGCAGTATATTATCTGCTCCTTCCAAACTTTCGGGATTAGACAATATTTCATCGATAATTTGTTGAGCGGAAGCGTTTGGGTTGACTTTTTGGGCAAGGGAAATCGCACCTTTGAAGGCTATGTTTCCTGCAACCGTTTTCGTAAAAGCAAATACGACAATCGCAATGGCGAGACAAATAAGAAAAGGTATGGCCTTGTCGAACGCCGAAAGTAAACTGGCTCAAATGTAAAGTTAAGTGGCAGTTTGTAAGATTAAGTTCTAATTGGCGCATTTTTGTAAAAGTAACTGCAAA
>CANRAI010000078.1 GCA_947628555.1 uncultured Clostridia bacterium
TGCCCGGCGGAATGCTTTCTAATCTTATGAGCCAGCTGAAACAGGCAGGCAAAGAGGAAAAGCTTGCGGAATGTCTTGCCGAAGTGCCCGTCGTCAGAAAGGACTGCGGATATCCGCCTTTGGTAACTCCGTCAAGCCAGATTGTGGGAACGCAAGCCGTTTGGAACGTTTTGAATGGAAGATATAAGACAATAACCGCCCAATTCAAGGATTTGATTTTAGGCAAATACGGGCAGGTGCTGGGCGAAAAAAATAAAGAAATCGAAAAAATGTGCACGGCGCACGGCGAAAAGATAATAACTTGCCGCCCCGCGGATTTGATTGCCGACGAATTCGATTCGCTGACAAAAACGGTTAAGGAAATGGGCTATTATACGAAAGAAGAGGACGTTCTGTCGTATGCGCTCTTCCCCGAAGTTTCGACAAATTTCTTTAAATGGCGCAAGGCGAAGGATACGGGCGTTGACAGCGATATGGCTAAAAACCCCGACAGGGTTTATCCCGTATAAAAAATGAAACGGCGTGGACATCGGTTCACGCCGTAAGGTTTATTATGAAAAGAGTTGCGGTCATAGGCGCGGGCGCTGCCGGACTTATGGCGGCGTATGCCGCCGCAAGAAACGGCAACGACGTAACAGTATTTGAAAAAAACGAAAAATGCGGTAAAAAAATCTATATAACGGGTAAGGGGAGATGCAATCTTACCCATGACTGCGACGAGCGTGAATTTTTACAAAACGTCGTTTCTAACCCAAAATTTCTGACTCGCGCAATTTACGCTTTTTCTCCCGCCGAAACGGTAAGATTTTTCGAGGAAGGCGGTTTAAAGCTGAAAACCGAGCGCGGGGCAAGGATTTTCCCCGCTTCGGATAAAGCCAGCGACGTCACAAAATGCCTTGAAAACTATTGTAAAAATGTTGGAGTAAATTTTAAATTCAACGAACAGGTAACAAAAATCGACATTTTACATAGTACTGTATCACACATAATAACAGAAAAAGGCGAATATAATTTTGATTGTGCCGTCGTTTGTACGGGCGGACTAAGTTACCCGTTAACGGGTTCTACGGGCGACGGATACGGTTTTGCAAGGGCTGCGGGCCACGAAATCGTTACTCTTAAACCAGGGCTTTGCGGTCTTGATTTAAAGGGAACATATTTTAAAGATTTGCAGGGTTTGTCGCTGAAAAACGTTGGATTAGGCGTTTATTACGGCGGAAAATGCATTAAAAGCTTATTTGGCGAAATGCTTTTTACACATTACGGTATTTCCGGTCCCGTCGTTTTGTCGGCTTCCAGCCTTATCAACCGTCTTGATTTGTCTCAGGTTAAGCTTGTTCTCGATTTAAAGCCCGCGCTTTCCGACGACCAGCTGAATAAACGCATTTTGCGTGACTTTGACGAATATAAGAATAAATCTTTATATAACTGTTTAAAAGAACTTCTGCCGTCGGCTATAATACCCGTAATAATCGACAGAAGCGGCGTTGACGGGGAGAAAAAGGTTAATTCCGTTACAAAAACGGAGCGTATGAACATATTGACATGCGTTAAGAAATTTGATATGCTTGTATCGTCCTTGCGCGGGTTTGACGAAGCCATAATAACCTGCGGCGGGGTTGACGTAAAGCAAATCGACCCGAAGACAATGGAAAGCAAACTTGTAAAAGGACTTTATTTTTGCGGAGAAGTGCTCGACGTTGACGCGTTCACGGGCGGTTTTAACCTGCAAATCGCCTTTTCCACAGGATTTGCCGCGGGCAGCAGCATACGGTAAGACGTTTTTGACAATATTTCTTAAATTTAATTTGGTTAGTTGTATTCGTTAAAAGGTTTTCGGATTTATGTTGAAGGCGTATTATCTGGCGTAAGGCTTCTTTTTCAGTAAACAGTTGTAGGTTAAATAGAAAATTAAGATTATCTGTTTAGGTTAAATAAATTATGATTGCAATCAGAGGGGCCACAACGGTTGAGGGCGACTGTCCCGAACTTATAAAAGACGGCGTAAAAGAGCTGTTGGAAGAAATTTGTGACCGCAATGGTCTGACCGAAGAAAACGCGGTCTGCATGCTGTTTTCAAACACTTCGGATTTACGTTCTTTATACCCCGCGAAAGCGGCGCGTGAAGCGGGCTTTTTCGGTTGTCCGATGTATTCCTCGCTTGAACCCGAAATTGAGGGCGGGCTTGAAAAATGCATAAGAGTAATGGTGCTTGCCGAAGCGCAAAAACCGCCCGTCCATGTCTATTTAAGGGGAGCGAAAGCTCTAAGGTCCGATTTAAGCGGAATTTTTAACGTCGCCATCGACGGTCCGGCGGGCAGCGGTAAAAGCACGGTTTCAAGAATTTTAGGCAAAAAACTGAACATTTTATGCCTTGATACGGGCGCAATGTACCGCGCCTGCGCCTTAAAATGCTTATGGGCGGGCGTTCCCATAGATAAAGAAGAGTTGGTTTCGCCTATAATCGAAAATATCGATTTGACCGTAAAATACGAAAACGGCGAACAGAAAACCATGCTAGACGGGAAAGACGTTTCTGCGGAAATCCGCCGCCCCGAAATTTCCATACTCGCTTCTAAGGTTTCCGCGCTCGGCTGCGTGCGCGGAAAAATGGTCGGGATACAGCGCAAAATCGCCGTAGAAACAAGCTGTATTCTTGACGGCAGAGATATAGGCACAAACGTTCTGCCCGACGCGAAATTCAAATTCTATCTTACGGCTTCGCCCGAAGTCCGCGCGCGGCGCAGAACCGAGGAAAACAAGCTGAAAGGCTTTGATACTCCTTATGAAGAAATTCTCGAAGAGATAAAAAAGCGCGATTTGCAGGATAAAACCCGAAAAATCGCACCTTTGAAGCAGGCGGATGACGCAATTTTGGTGGATTCTTCGGAAATGAGTATAGACGAAGTCGTGCGGTTTATGGAAAGTAAAATACAGGAAAAGATATAATGGAAGCAAACAAAACGGATAAAAAAAGCGGTGAAAAAGATAAAAAAGGCCGCACCAAGCTTGAAAAATGGTTTGTAACCATGAAGCGCGTCCACGCTGTATTCATGCGACCTTTTTTCCCGTTTACAAAGCTTGGACATACCGAAAATTTCAATGATAGGGCGTATATCATAGTCGGCAACCATAAAAGCGTGCTGGACGTCGTTCCGGCGGCGCTTTGCACGGACAATCCCGTGCACTATATGGCTAAAAAAGAGCTTGCCGAAAAAAGAATAGGCAGGTGGTTCACAAGGAAATGCGAATGTATCCTTGTCAGCCGCGACGGAACGGACGTCCGCGCCGTTATGCAAGCGATGAAGTATCTTAAAAACGGGGAAAACGTGTGTATATTTCCCGAGGGCACCCGCAACACGACCGAGGACGTTTTTCTGCCCTTTAAAAGCGGGGCGGCGGCGCTTTCCATAAAGACGAAAACGCCCATAATTCCCATGCTTCAATATACGAAAATCAAGGCTTTCAGAAGGTCGTATATCTATTTCGGCGAACCGTTTGAATTTACCGAATTTTACGGTAAAAAACTTACCGACGAGGACATAAAGGCCGCCGACGAACAGCTGAAACTTCATATGCTTGAAATTTTCAACCGTTTGAAGGAATATGTTTTGGATTTGAAAAAGAAATGAATATTTTAGTGGCTAAACACAGCGGTTTTTGCAAGGGCGTAAAGTTTGCGGTCGATACCGCTATGACGATAGAAAATTCCAGCACTTATGTTTTGGGCGAAATTATCCATAACGCCGACGTCGTAAAGGCGATAGCCGAAAGGGGAATAAAGGTTGTGCAAAGCCTTGAAGAAATTCCCTGCGGCGCCACCGTAATATTCCGTTCGCACGGAGTGCCGGGAAATTTTTATTCGGAATGTGAAAGGCGCGGGATAAAGGTCGTGGACTGCACCTGCGAATTCGTAAAAAGGACGCAGAAAATAGTAAAAGAACAATATGCGCTCGGCAGGCAGATTGTGATAGTGGGTGAACCGGGGCATCCCGAAGTAGAGGGCTTGACGGGTTGGTGCGGTAAAAGCGCCGTAATTATAAACGACGAAGAAAAAATTCCGCCCGAAATAGTCTCAAAAGACCTTTCGGTGGTGTGCCAGACTACCTTTTCGGCTGAAAAATTTGAAAAAATAATAAAAAATATTAAAAAAGTCTGTGAAAAAACAGTTGCTGTTTTCAAGACGATTTGCTATACTACTATCGTACGGCAAAACGAAGTTGAGGAACTTGCCCGGAAGTGCGAGGCTGTGCTTGTAATAGGCGGGCTGAACAGCAGCAACACCAATAAGCTTTACGAGCTGGCTTCGAAGCATTGCGGGAATGTTTTCAGACTTGCGTCATCTGCCGATTTGGATTATTCCACATTAAAAAATTTTAAAAGTTTAGGTATTGCTTCGGGGGCGTCAACCCCGAATGCACAAACCCGGGAGGTTCTCTTAAAGATGGCAGAAAACACAGAAGGTAAGGCAACTAACACCATGGAAGAGATAGTTGCTCAGATGGACAGCGAGTCGAAGCAGCCGTACAAGAAAGGTCAGATAGTGGTTGCGACGATTTCTCAGGCAACGGACGAGGGATTGATGGTCCTTTTGCCCGGCGCAAAAAAAGAAATCGCTATAAGCAAGGAAGATCTTGACTGTGAGGAATACAATTCGGCTGATTACTTCGAAAAGATAGGCGATAATATCGAGTTGCTGGTCGTCGAGCCCAGGCCTAACCTTAAACTTTCGCAGAAAATGATTAAGCTTTTGCAGCAGGAGGAATCCATGATTGCCGAAATTTCGGCGGGCAAGGAATTCACCGTAACCTGCACGGGCTTCAATAAGGGCGGTTTAGTAGCCGCTATGGGAACCTATTCAGTATTTGTACCCGCAAAAGAGATTCGTCCCGGATTCGTTAAGGATTTTACAAAATACGAGGGCAAGACATTAAGGCTTCGCGCTCTGGAAATCAAGGATAAAGGCAGAAAAGAAATTATAGCTTCGCAGCGCGTAATTCTTCAAGAAGAGCGCGACGCGAGAGCCGCGGCAAAGAAGGCGAAAGAGGACGAATTCTTTGCAAACATCGCCGAGGGCGATATTGTTGAAGGCAAGGTTGAAAGGGCTACTAACTTCGGCGCTTTCGTTTCGGTAAACGGTTTCGATTGTCTTGCACACATTTCCGACCTGTC
>CANRAI010000079.1 GCA_947628555.1 uncultured Clostridia bacterium
GAAAAACGCCGCATGATGTCCTTTTGCGAGGTGACATTAACCTTCGATAATACCAACCGTATCTTCAATATCGACACGGACGAGGTGGAGATGACCCGCCGACTCTACCGCGACGGCACCAGCGAATACATATTAAACCGCGAAGTCACCAGAATGAAAAGGCTTACCGAGCTTTTGCACGGCGCGGGCGCTGCGAAAGAAGGCTATTCTATTATCGGCCAGGGCAGGATAGAACAGATAATGAACGCCAAGCCCGAGGACAGACGCTCTATATTCGAGGAAGCGACGGGAATAGTCGTTTTCAAAGACAGAAAAGCCGAGGCGGAGCGCAAGCTGGAAGCTTCGAAGGACAACCTTTTCGTTTTCAAGCAGAGAATGTCTGAGGTGGAACGCCAGCTGGGTCCTTTGAAAAAGGCGGCGGAAAACGCTTTGAAATACCGCGACCTCTATTCCGAAATGCGTTCACAGGAAATGAATTTGTACATAATCCGCCACGACAGCGCCGAGGGAGAAAAGCAAGTTTTGGCAAACCAGAACATAGCTTTGGAGGAAGGCGTCAAAGCCGCGGACGAGCGGGCGGAGAACCTTTTAAAGGAATACCAGGAATGTCGCGACAAGCTGGAACAGGCGGACGTGGATTTGCAGGACCTGAACGACAGAATCCGCCGCTACGAGGTAAATATCGAGCATAAAAGCGGACAGACGCGGCTTTATTCCGAACAGGCGCGTTCCGTAAAGGCGCAGCTTGCCGCCGCGCAGGACGATTTAAGCTTTTCGGCAAAGCGCATAGACGATATCGACCGTGAAATACGCCGCGCCGAGGCGATAAGCGCCCGCAACGGCGAACGGATTAACACATTGAAAGGCAATACGGACGAAGTGCGCGCCAAAATAGCGGAGTTTTCCCAAAAGATTTCCGAATACGAATATATGACGGGCGAACACCGCAAAAAAGTGCTGGATACTTTCAAGGATTTATCCGAAATACGCCAGAATATGGGTTCGCTTTCGGCGCAGAAACAGCTTTTGCAGGAGCGTTTGAAAGAAATTGAGGACGACATGGGAAAAATCCGCGCCCGCAGGGACGCGGCCCGCGGAGAATATGCGGCTTGCATCGAAAAGAGCAACGCCCTTTCGGAGTTTTTAAGCAACGAAAATCAACTTCTGGACGAAGCCGAAAAACGCGTGCGCGACTGCGAGGGCAGAATTCAGGCGCTTTTGAAGCAGGTCTATGACGCGCAGGCGCAGATAAGTTCCATAAATTCAAATCTCGAAACGTACAGGGCTCTGCGCGACAGATTTGACGGCTATGTCTATTCAGTCAAAAAATTGATGAGCGACAGCCGTTCCCAGCAGGAACTCGCCGATAAAATACAGGGGCTTATAGCAGACGTCGTCGGCTGCGAAAAGGAGTACGAAACGGCGATAGAAACGGCGTTCGGCGGGGCTATGCAGAACGTAATAACCCGCACCCGCGAGGACGCTCAATATCTAATCGAATATTTGAAGCGCACCCGTTCGGGTCAGGTCACATTCCTTCCCATAGAAGCTTTAAAACCCCACCTAGAAAACGACCAGATAAAGTCCGCCGTGCGCGACAAGGGCGCGATAGGTTACGCCATAAATCTTGTCAAGTACGATAAAAAATTCGAGAACGTAATTCATAATCTTCTCGGCAATACGCTGATTGTCGATAATATCCAAAACGCAACGCAGATTGCAAGAAGATATCCCCGCGCATTTAAAATAGTCACTCTGGATGGAGATATAATTTCCGTAAGCGGCTCTATGACGGGCGGCTCGCGCCGCGAGGTGGCAGGCAATCTTCTTGCCAACGAAAGGAGAATAAAGGAGCTTGAAGAACTCCTCGAACAGCGGAAATCTTTCTTATCTCGCGCGGACGACAGGCGCAAGGATTTGGAAACCGCAAGGGATAAAGCCGCGGCGGAACTAAACGTATTGCAGACCAAATTGCAAAATTCAAGGGTGGAGATTGCCCAGCTTTCCGAAAAACAGTCGGCTTTGACGCAGGCGCAGGCTTCCGCCGAAAGCGAATACGCGGCATACAACCAGTCGGTTTCGGCTCTCCGCGAAAGGCTTGCGGGGCTGGATGACGAATATTCGGGCGTAAGCCGCGGGGCAAGCGATTTGACGGCGCAGTCGGACGACGCTTCCGCCAAGATGGACGACATGAGCGCGCAGTACGACAGACTTGTCGCCGCCCGCACGCAGGCAAGCGACAGGCTGAACAATAATTTGGTGGAAATCGCCTCTCTCGAAAGCGCCGTGAAGGCTTCTGCGGAAAACGCCGCCCGTCTTACAAAAGAACGCGACGACCTTAAACTAAAAATCGAGCAGATAAAAGCGGGCATTCCCGAAATTCAGAAGCGTATTGAGGAAATCAACCGTCAGGCGGAACGTACCGCTCTAACCGAAGAGGAGCAGGCCGTCGTAAACGATTTGCGGCGGCGGATTGAAGAAACAACGGCTTTGAAAACGGAGTGCAACGAGCGGATTAAGCAGATAGACCGTGAACGTTTCGAGTGTTCGGAGCAGAGGGAAAAGCTTATAAACCGCCAGCACGGCATCGAAATGGCGATTTTGAAAATCGACAGCGACCTTGAAAATTTACAGCAGCGCATCACCGAAGAATACAACGCCGACTATGAGGGCTGCCTTGAATATAAGGTGGAAAATTTCGACGCTTCGGGGGCAAATTCGCGCATAACCAACCTGCGCCGCCAGATATCGATGCTGGGCGCGGTGAACCACAACGCGGTCGAGGAGTACGAGGAAGTCAGCGGCCGTTACGAAAAGATGCAGGCCGAGGAGCAGGACCTTGAAAAGGCTATCGACGATTTGACGTCCGCGCTGGAAGATATACGCGCCGAAATGCTGAGGATTTTCGACGAGGGCTTCCAGATAATAAGCGAAAACTTCAAGCGTACGTTTAAGGAACTTTTCGGCGGCGGCAAAGCCGAGCTTCAACTAGACTATTCCGAATGTGACGACCCGCTGAACGCGGGCGTGGAGATAATAGCCTGCCCGCCGGGCAAAAAACTTACTAAAATTTCCCTGCTTTCCGGCGGCGAGCGCGCCCTTACGGCAATAGCCATATTGTTCGCAATCATAGGCATGCGGCCTATGCCTTTCTGCGTTTTGGACGAAATCGAAGCGGCGTTGGACGAGGCGAACGTCGCAAGATACGCGAAATATCTTAAAAAATTCGCGCAAAACACTCAATTTATAGTAATCACCCACCGTAAGCCCACCATGGAAAACGCAGATATTTTGTTCGGCGTAACTATGGAGGAAAAGGGCGTGTCAAAAATAGTTTCGGTCAAACTGTCCGAAGTCGAAAGCAGACTGGGCGGAGATACCGTTCAATAAAATTAAACCGTTCAATAAAGTTAAAACCGTTCAAATAAGGTTAAAGATATGGGATTGTTTTCAAAACTTAAAAACGCATTGAAGAAAACGCGCGAAGGGCTTTCTTCCGCGCTTTCGAATTTATTTTCGAAAAATAAAGTAGGCGACGAATTTTACGAAGAACTTGAAGAAATTCTGATAGGCGCCGATATTTCCGTCACGACCGCCGGGGAAGTGGTGGAAGAGCTCCGCGCCGAAGCCAAACACGAAAAATTAAAGGACAAGCAGTTCGTCACCGATTTATTGAAGGACATACTTGAAGAAAAACTGAACGAGGCTGAAATTCCCGAAATAAAATACCCCGCCGTAATAATGCTGGTGGGGGTGAACGGAGTGGGCAAAACCACTACCGTGGGCAAGCTTGCGAATTATTTTTTAAGGCAGGGTAAATCCGTAACCGTAGCGGCGGCGGACACTTTCCGCGCCGCCGCCGCCGACCAGCTTACGGTCTGGGCGGAGCGCGCAAAGGTCAGGATAGTCAAGCACGAGGAGGGCAGCGACCCTTCGGCTGTGGTTTACGACGCGCTTACCTCCGCAAAGGCAAAGGGAACGGACGTAGTGATTATAGACACGGCGGGCCGTCTGCACGTCAAGGCTCATCTTATGGAAGAGCTTAAAAAGATGTCCCGCGTGGTTGAGCGCGAAATGCCCGCGGCTAATTTTTACAAGCTGCTTATACTCGACGCGACGACGGGCAACAACGCGGCGAGCCAGGCGGAAATTTTCGACGAGGCGGTCGAGCTGGACGGCATAGTTTTGACAAAGCTGGACAGTTCCGCAAAGGGCGGCTTTGTAATTTCGCTGTGCGGCGAGTTGGGCATACCCGTCCTGTTCACGGGCGTGGGCGAAAAGATAGACGATATAGAACTTTTCGACCCCGAAGAATTTATCGAAGGCATATTATGACGAATAAAGAAAAAATGCTTGCGGGGGAGCTGTATTTTTGCGACGAATCTCTTAAACCCGAGGGGGACAGGGCGCGCAAACTTTGCCGCGAGCTGAATAGCGACATAACCGACGAACGCAGAAGGGAAATCGCCTTTGAACTTTTGGGGAAGTGCGGGAAAAACGTATGCCTTACGCAGGGCTTTTATTGCGACTACGGTTTTAATATCGAAGTCGGCGAAAATTTTTACTGTAACTACGGCGTATGTATTTTAGACGTGTGCAAAGTAAAAATAGGCGACAACTGCCTGATAGGACCGCAGGTCGGTATATACGCGGCGACGCACCCGCTGGACAGAAGATTAAGGACGGCAGGTCTTGAATCAGGCAGTCCCGTAACCATAGGAAACGATTGCTGGATAGGCGGAGGCGCCGTGATAAATCCCGGCGTAACGTTGGGCGACAACGTGGTCGTGGGTTCGGGAGCTGTCGTCACAAAATCCTTTCCTTCGGACGTCGTGATAGCGGGCAATCCCGCCCGTATTATAAAAAAATTGTGATTGGGTTAATAAAATAAGTTAATTGTTGAGTTAATATAAGTTAATTAAAATATAAAGCGTGTTAAATAAAATGAAGCGGCGGCGCGAAAATTCGCGCCGCCGCCCCGTTTTTTAACGGAAATTACAAATCGTCCGCGTCTTGTACGGGTTTAGAGCCGTCAACGCAAGTACCCGTGTAGCTTCCGTTCGGATCGTAAGAGTCTTTAAACTTATTTGCAGTTCTTCGTGCTCTTGCCACTGCTCTTACCGCTGCAATCCTTGTTCTTCTGCGAATTGTTGGACTGAT
>CANRAI010000080.1 GCA_947628555.1 uncultured Clostridia bacterium
TTTATCCACGGTCACGCCCGGCCAGTTACCGACGTGCGCCGTCGCGCCCGTCAAAGCGTTGAAAAGCGTTGTTTTCCCGCAGTTGGGGTTGCCCGCAAGAGCAAAAGTTTTCATTTAATATCCACCTCCACGCAGGCGGCTTCGACTTTACGCAAAGTGAGCTCGTATCCGCGTATTGTAATTTCTATCGGGTCGCCCAAAGGGGCTTTCTTGCGCATCGTCAGCTCGGCGCCGGGCGTTACGCCCATGTCGAACAGCCTGCGGCGGATTTTTCCCTCGCCCGACACGTTCTTGATTCTGCCGCTTTCGCCTACGGCAAAATCGCTTAACATTTTTGTTGCCATAAATTCTCCTTATACCGATAATAGTATATAAATATTAACCTTGGTTTATGTTTTGGGGCAAAAAAATTCAGGGGCTTACGCCACGAGAATTTTACCCGCCAGATTTTTATCGAGGCAAACCCTGCCTTCTTTGACGACGACAATAACGTTGCCGCCGGAAGAAGAGATAAGGGTTATCTTTCCGCCCTCGCATATTCCCATTTCGTGAAGGTGCTTTTTAACTTTTTCTTCCGCCGCCACTTTGCGTACAAGCAGTTCCGAGCCACGCGGCGCAATTGCAATAGGCATATACCACCTCAAAAACTAAATTTAGGTTTATTTTCAATATTTATTATAGCACGAAAAACGGCAATGTCAACTAAAAAATAACCAAAGTTTACTTTTTTGAAAAAAATTTTTCGGGGATTACAGGCGGAATCAAATAGCGGGCGGCGCGGAAACTTCCGCGCCGCCCGCCCTTTCGGCATTTATTAGACTTATTCGGCATTTATTTAGACTAAAATAATATTATTTGAGGGCTTATTATAGCTAAAATACCTTAATATAACCGTCGTTATAGACAATGATTATTTCTTTCCGACTTTCAAGGCGTTTTCGGGTAAATTTTCAAGTATGCCCGTAGTGAGAATAGTCTTGTGCGAGCGCGCGAAATCCCTTTCCGCCTGCTTTAAAACAGAGTCGAGAACGCTATAAAAGTCCTTGAAGCTCTTTGAAAACAGGTAGTACGCAAGCGAGCCGGGCACGGTGTTGACCTCGCTTAAATAAATGTCGTCGGAAATGATGAAGTCGAACCGCACGATGCCGCGCATATTCAGTTTCCGATAAACGTTATGCGTTATTCCACGGATGTGGTCCGCGGTTTCGGGGGGGATATCCGCGGGAATCACCGACCTGCCGCCCCCTTGATACTTGTCTTCGAAGCTTAAAATGTCGCCCTGCGTGACCGCTTCCTCACATGCCGAAACGTGTATTTCGTCGTTGGCGAAGTAGGCGGCGCAGTTGATTTCCCGCCTGTTTTCAAGAAATTTTTCCACTATAACGGCATTGTCGTAAGTAAAGGCGCAGTCAAGGGCGGCTTTCAGCTCTTCGGCGTTCTCCACCCGCGCTATGCCTATGCTTGAACCGAGTGAAACGGGTTTGACAATAGCGGGGAAGCTCACTTTATCGCATACATGTGCGCTTTTTTGACGTATGTACAGGCAGGGCGCGGTTTTTACCCCAAGCCCCCCGAGAAGGATTTTCGTAAGATATTTATCCATAAACGCGGAGGATTCGAACATTCCCGCGCCCGCAAGCGGCAGATTCGCCGCCGCGCAGATTCCCGAAAGCCCGCCGCCCTCGCCGTAGCCGCCGTGGCAGCAGTTGAGGACGCAATCGACGGGAATATGCTTTTTTATCTTTCCGCGGGCGTTTAAAAGATACGCGCCGCCGTCCGCAATAAGCGCGGCGTTGCACTTCAAATATCCGCCGTTTTTGAAAGTTTTTATATCCGACAGCTTTTCTCCCGCGTAAAATTTACCCTCGCGGGAGATAAATACGGGCAGAACTTCCTTTCCGCCGTTTTCCAAAATATTGCAAGCCATAGTCCCCGTAATTACGGAGATTTCGCTTTCGTTGGATACGCCGCCGAATATCACGGCAACCTTTTGAGCCATAAAAAAATCACCTCCACCCGATTTTTAAGCTTTGGTGAAAAAATATTATTATTGTATTTACTTATCTTTACATATAGACGTCGGGCAAATCGTTTAAAAACAGCACGGCGTCGCCCTTTTTTATGTAGGTTTTCAACAGCTCCTGCGCGGCGGAAAGCGTGGGCACGGTATGGATTGAAGCCGGGTCGCCCCCGTTTTCGATATAGCCCTTTTTGACGGGCGCGACAAGCGTTTCGCCCACGAGTATCACGTTGTCCACGCCGACAAGCTCTTTGCCGAGGGAGTAGTTCTCGCTCTCCTCCAAAATACCCAGCTCCACAAGCCCGGGCGTGACGGCGATTTTTCTGCCGCCGAACGAACGCAAAACTTCAATCGCCGCCGCAGCTCCCCTTACATTTGAATTGTAGCCGTCGTCCAGAATGTTCACGCCGCCGCTTTCGATAAGTTGCAGGCGGTGCTCCACGAAATCCAGCCCTTCGACGGCTTTGCAGATTTCTCCGAGGGATAGCCCCAGCGTAAACGCAAGTTCGGCGGCAAGCGCGATATTTTCAGCCGAATGAGCGCCGAGAAGCTTAGTTTTTACCCTGCGGCTTTCGCCGCCAAGGGTAAGCGTAAACTCCGTGCCGCCGCAACCTGCCGAAACGTCCGAAAGGCAAGCGCACTTCCTTATTTTACTGCCGAAAGCGGCGAATTTATCAAAACAATCTTCCGCAATTACCGTCTCATTGGCGGCGGCGATAATTTCGCCTTTCGCCCTTACTATATTTTCCTCCGAACCGAAACTTTCAAGGTGCTGAGGGCATATCCCCGTTATAAGCGCGTAATCGGGCGGGCAGATTTCGCACAGCTCGGCTATGTCGCCCACGTGGCGCGCGCCCATTTCGGCTATAAGAATATCATATTCCGAAAGGTCGTTTGAGTTTATGGTTAGCGCCAGCCCCAGCGGCGTGTTATGGCTGCGCGGAGTGGAAAGCACGCGATACTTCTCCGAAAGCAGCGCGCTTAAAATGTTTTTCGTACTTGTTTTGCCGTAACTGCCCGTTATACCCACTACTTTAATGTCGGCTGCGGCAAGCTTTTTCTTCGCGGAACGCACATAGCGTCTGTTGCGCGGAACTTCGTAAATTTTGCTTATAAGATTGGCAAACGCCGCAAGGGGCGCGCAAAGAAGTGGAAATACCGTCAAGGGCAGATATCTTAAAAGGGAGAAGATTTTATTTCCCCAAACATAGTCGGCGAAATTCAGCAAAGTTACCGCAAGATAGCAGAGGACGGCATTCAGAAGAAACAGCGCGACGTAAAGCCTTTTGAAGCGCGGCGTAGGCGCCGCGGGGGAGCGCAAAGCACGTTTATCGGCAATAGGACAGAGAATAAAGAACATTATGCACGGCACAAGCGAAACGACCGCCGCGTATTCCCCCGCGAAAGAAAAGCAGAGAGCGAATACGGCGCATGAAAGCGCGCATAGCATAAACAGCGTAATCTGTCTTTTGAGATACGCATTGTTTTTCTTACCGACCCAGCCGAACAGCTTTTTACCGCTGTAACCGCAGGACTGCAAAATCCCCAAAAGCTTATAAAAGGTGGCGGAAAACGCCGCCGCGAATACCAACGCCGCGGCTATACATTCCGCAGTTTTTTGCACAGAAATAAAAATCATTGTCCCCCCCGCAGGAAGTTTAAAATTTTTCCGTTGAATTCATCTGGATAATCCGAAAAGCAAAAATGCCCGCCCCTCATCACCTCGAAACGGCTGCCCGCGATAAGGCGGTGAAAGATTTCGCCCTCTTCGGCGGGCGCAGTGACTACATCGTCAGCGCCGTAAAGCAAATACGTACGGCATTTTACGGCGGCGGCGCAAGCGGACAAATCTTCGTTGACAATCTTTTTGTAGCTTTCGCGCATAACGGGCGGAAGCGTTCTGTATTCGGCGCTTCCGAAATGCCTTTCGGCAAATTTCGGGAAAAGCCGTTTCACGCGCCTGTAACGGGCGACTTTTTTAAGATATTCCTTCGAACGGGGCTTAACGATTCCTGCGCCGCCCGTAATTATAAGGTTTCCGCAGATTTCCTCTTGCATGGATAACGCCTTGAAGGCCACCCTTGCGCCGAACGAATGGGCGAGAATATTTATTCTATCCGCCCGCAATTCCTTTAAAAAGCGCAAAAGCCATTCGGCGTATCCGCCGACGTCCCACGGCTCGCCAAGCGGCGCGCTCGCCCCAAAGCCCGGCAAGTCGGGCGCAATCACTTCGTAATAATTTTTCAGAAATTCAATCTGATAATAAAAACTTTCCTTTTTCGAAAGATAGCCGTGGAGAAGCAAAATTTTTTCTCCCCTGCCGCGGCGTATGCAGGAAACGAATTTTCCGTCGATTAAAATTTACAGCTCCTTCGCCATAACCAGACAGTCCTCGCCGTCAGAATAATACCGCGTACGCGCATACACGCCCGAAAATCCGTGTTTTAAATACATCTTCATTGCGTTGGAATTCGAAACGCGCACTTCCAAAAATATCTTTACGGCATTACGCTCGCGCGCGATATCTATCAACCTCTCCAAAATGGCGCTGCCCGTGCCCACTCTGCGGTAGGCTTCGGAAACGGCTACGTTTTCAATCTCCGCCGAATCGCAGGCAACGGTTACGCCGCCGTAGCCAACGATTTCACCGCCGTCCTCCGCCAAAATTCCCTGGAAAGTTTCGCTGCCGAAACTTGAAGCCAGCATCTGAAACGACCATGGTTCAAAGGGAAAGCACTCCTTTTCCATTTCGGAAATTTTTAAAATATCTTCATACTTCCATTCGCGCAAAATCATTTTCTGCCCTCCTCCGCCTGCGATTTGCGGACGTAGAGAGCCGAAATTTCTTCCGAAAGCGCGTCCGGGTCTTTCAAAGATTTCAATACGGCAGGCAAAAGACAATCCTTGACGTTGAGTTTGGAATAATTACGAAGGGGCAAATCTTCAAAACCGTATAGCGGACGACCGAGAGATTCGACTTCTTCAAGACTTAAATAGGAGGGCGGCAGCAAGTTTTTACCGAAGCCCTGTACATAAAAATGCAAATGAGCCGCGTCAATGACTACATAAAAAT
>CANRAI010000081.1 GCA_947628555.1 uncultured Clostridia bacterium
CCTTACAGCCTCTTTATTCTTTTGACTTTAAATTCGCATTGCGGTTTTGACGTTTCGTAATACGCCATTATAGCCGCTATTATCGCCGCTTTTACTTCGTCGGGCACGTCGTTGTCCCTTTCGGCGGTTTCGGAAGGCGTAATACGCTCTTTTTCTGGTTCTTTCCTGTTCTTTCTTTGGGTAAGAAATGCTAAATTGTTCGTTTTACGCATTAAAAGCCCCAAAAGCCAAATCACGGCGATTATAATTACTATTCCGATAAAGACAATAACGAAACCTATCAAAGCGTAAACAAAAGGTTCGCCCATGTTGTCGAAATAAAAATTTCCCGCCTTATCGCCCGTTCCCGGGACAATTTCCAACAATCTGTTCAGCATCTGTTCCTCACTTCAACAGCATTTGCAGCGACGCGAAAAGATATTGCCTTGCAAACGCGGGCTGAATTATGTTGTCAATATATCCGCCTTGGGCAGCGTTGAAAGGGTCGGAATTTTCGTCCGAATATTTCTCCGCAAGCTTTGCCTTATCGGCTTTACCGTCGGCGGAAAATTCAATTTCCGCGCCCTGCGCGCCGTCAAACAACGCGATTTTGGCGTTAGCGAACGCATAACTGTAATCGTAACCCATCGACTTCGCCGCAAACAGCGTATATCCCAGTCCGATAGCCTTACCGTAAACCACGGAAATTTTCGCCGCGTCTATGCAGTCGAGTATGGAAACGTATTCGCCTATTTCCTTTAACACAAGGCTGTCGTTGGTGGGAATGTCCGCTTTGATACCCAGCGTGTTTACGAAAGTAACGTACGGAAGTTCGTAACAGCTAGCAAATTCCGCAAAATCTCTGATTTTTCTCACGTTCAGCGCGTTAAGTTCCACTCCGTCGCCCTCTGAGAATATTGCGACCGCTACGGCTATGCCGCCCACTCTCGCAAGATAGCAACCTATTTCGGGGGAATAGCCCGAGCCAAGCTCTATTACCGTATTCTCGTCGAAAATTTTCAAAAGGTTTTTGCGGTCGGCTTTTGCGTCAAGTTCGGCAACGCATGCGTTAAGCTCCCCGCCGTCTATGACGGGGCGGGTTATAATTTCGTTGATTGCGGCGATGCTGTTTTTGATTTCGCCGAGGTCCTTGACGGTAAATGTCGCGATATTTGCGTTTTTAAGAGCGGCCGCGCCGCCTATGTCGAATTTCGAAAGATTTACCCCGCTTTTTGCGGAAATAACAAGCGGACTTGACGGCGCAAGCGCGCTTTTCTTATCGACAAAATACGTAAAGTCGCATATCCCCGCGAGCACGGCAAGCTGTCCATAGACCTCTCCGTTCACGATTAAGTACTGCGGCACGCTTCCTTTAAGCTGCGACGATTTAAGAATCAAAGCCGCAAGCCCTTCAAGCGCGCCTACGCCCTCGCCCAGCTGTACGCCGAGAGAGGACAGCAGCCAAATTACGGGAGTAGATGACTTTTCAGCCTGGTTCAAACACTTTTCGATCTTTTCACATTTCGCCTTGCTGATTCCGCCCGAAAGCACGGCGGCGTTTTGGGCGACAATATAAAAGGGATAGTCACCGATTGTTGCAAATCCTGTGACTACACCCTCGCCCTGAGCGTCCTCGCCGTAATATTCGTTTTTGGAAAAGCTGTAACAGGATAGCTCCACAAAGCTGTCCTTATCGATAAGCGAACATATGTCCGCGCGGACAATTTTACCTGCTTCGATAAGCTGTTGTCTGCGCGATTGCAATAAGCTGATCTTATCCATAAATTCTCCTGATTGCCAAATTTCCTCATATACCATTGTATCAAAATAAATTATAAAATCAAGCGAATTTATGAATTAAAATAAAAATATTTTTTTATTATTTATAGCTGAATTTTCTCCGCGTTAAAGTTCAATCTTTTCGCTTCATTTTGAATTTCGACTTGATAAAAGCGTCAATTTTATCGGAGTATTTTATGACCAGCCAAAAGGCAAGCGCTATCAGCGCGGCGAGTATCGCCCATATAAGTATCCCCCACCAGGTCGTAAAAGGAATAAGTTCGAACGAATACGCAGTGGTAACGGCGGAAATCGCGCGTGTAATTGTAATCATAACGCAGAAGTATTTCCATGTCATCGAGGAAAGCCCCGCAACGAAACACAAGACGTCGTCGGGGAACATAGGCAAAAGGAACATTATGGAAAGTATAAGATAGTCCTTGCCTTTGAGTTTTTCAAGCCATTTGTCTATATTTTCCTTGCCGACTATCCAGCATACTGCGCGGTAACCGACCCAGCGGCCGACAATAAACGCGACAAGCGAGCCCGCCACTATACCTATAAAGCTGTAAAGAGTGCATTTAAGGGGTCCGAACATCGCAACGCCCACCGCCACGGCAACCGACCCGGGCACGGGAAGAAGAATAACCTGCAAAAAGCAGAACGCAACGTATATCAGCGCGGCAAGACTCCCCGCCCCGCTTATATATTCCCTCAACCCCTCCACGCTGTTGATTTTGCCCAACATTCCCGTAGCGCACAGCGCATAAAAAACTGCCGCGCAGATATCTACAAATATAAGCGCGCAGACAATAAGCCTATATAATGATTGTTTTCGGAAAACATAGAAAAGAACTCCCGCCAAAGAAGCGACCGAGCAGACGGCGAAAGAGAGCCAGAAAAGCAGATTGAAGTATTCCGCTATAAAATCCACGCTTTTAAAAAAAAGCGCGTAGGCTATAAAAATAAAGGCAACCGCACCGAAAAGTACAACTGCCAGAATACAGATACAGTGTTTTAAAACATCTATGCGTTTCATTAACACTATTATTATATTTATTTGATAATTTTTTATTATAGCGGCTTAAAATTTTTAATGGCGTCCGTGGCAAGTTTGTCGCAGATATTGTTGTATTCGTTGTCCGCGTGACCTTTTACCTTGATAAACCTAACTTTGTGGATTTCGGTAAGAGAAACCAACTCCCGCCAAAGGTCCTCGTTGAGAACGGGCTTGTTATCGGATTTTTTGAAGCCGTTTCTGAGCCATCCGTAAATCCAGCCGTTTTCAAATGCGTTTACGGTATAGGCGGAATCGCTGTAAACTTCAACCTCGCACGGCTCTTTGAGGGCTTTAAGCCCTTCGATAACCGCGGTAATCTCCATGCGGTTGTTGGTAGTCTCCGCAAAAGCGCCTGAAAACCGCTTCTCTGCGCCTTTATAGATTAAAACCGCCCCCCAACCGCCTACTCCCGGATTGCCCGAACACGCGCCGTCGGTGTATAAAATTACCTTTTTCATTCTTCGGAAAGTTCTTTCGCGCGCCTTGCGCCGGCTTCAACCGCTCTGTCAACGGTTCCACGGAAATCGTCAGCTTCAAGCGATTTAACTCCTTCTACGGAAGCGCTACCGCTGCTGCAGACCTGCATTAAAAGCTCGGGAATCTCCTTTTCGTCGCGGAGAACAAGCTCCGCCGCGCCCATTACGGTCTGCGCGGCAAAAATTTTAGCTTCCCCTTTGCTAAGTCCTTGCTTCACGCCTGCGTCAATCAAAGCGTCAAGAAACATAAACGCATACGCAGGGCCGCTGCCTCCCAGCGCCGTAACGCCGTCGATTTTGCTATCCGAAATACTTACGACTGTTCCCAGACAGTCGAAAACTTTGGAAATAAATTCGGTGTCGTCAGTATTGCCGTTAAAATCTACCATATCCACGCCCGTAACCCCGCTGCCTATCGTGCAGGGCAGATTGGGAATACAGCGCGCAACTTTTACCGCGCCCACGCCGAGGCTGTTCTTTATTGTATTTTTGCTTATCCCCTCCATAAGGGAAATTACTTTTTCGGGTACAAAGCCGCCAAGACTTTTTACAACTCGGGTAAAATCCCGGGGTTTTACCGCAAAAACAAGAAATTCGCTGTTCTCGGCAACATACTTGTCGCTTTCACAGGTAAAAACGTTCAGCTCGCCAATAGAATCCAGCTTTTCGACCGAAATATCGCTTACCACTATCTTTTTAGGTGCAAGAAAATCGGAGAGAACGACACCGCGCAATACACATTCGCCCATGAAACCGCAGCCTATTATTCCGAGCTTAAATTTTTTCTTCATAATTTACACTCCAAAAACAGTTGACTTAAAACCAAAGATATTATATAATTCCTTACGTTAAGTTTTTAGGGGAGTAGCTCAACGGTAGAGTCGCGGTCTCCAAAACCGTCGGTTGCATGTTCGAATCGTGTCTCCCCTGCCAAAATTCCAGCCTAACCGGTTGGAATTTTTTTATTTTCCTAAATAATTTCAAAAAAATCTGACTTTTAAATCATTTTTGCAACTTATATCAAGTACTATGCGTGACATAAACCGCAATTTTACACATTAACTTCGCCTTTCCGACCTAAAACGTCTTTATTTTCTTCAAGTATGGGCTTTACTTCGCTTTCAATAAATTCCACTGTTTGTGAGGGCGCCCTGCCTATGAATTTTTTTGCGTCCAGAATTTCGTCAAGCTTGCCGTGCACAGCCGCAAAGCTTTTGTCGTTTCTGATAAGCTCTATCAGATTGTTTTCCTTGCCTTCCGCCTTTACGTTTTTGCCTGCTTCCATGGATAGCACCCTGATTCTTTCGTGCAGTTCCTGACGGTTTCCTCCCGCTTTTACACATTCCATCATTATATTTTCGGTCGCCATAAAAGGAAGCTCCGCGGCGATGTGTTTTGCAATGACTTTTTCATAAACTACAAGGTTTTCCGCCACATTCATATAAATATTAAGTATTCCGTCAAGGGCGAGGAAAGCCTGCGCTATTACTATTCTTCTGTTGGCTGAATCGTCGAGCGTCCTTTCGAACCACTGCGTTCCCGCGGTAATCGCGCAGTTTACGGGAAGGGAAATCACAAATCTTGCCAGCGAACCCATTCTCTCGCAACGCATGGGATTGCGCTTATAAGCCATTGCCGACGAGCCTATCTGAGATTTTTCGAAAGGCTC
>CANRAI010000082.1 GCA_947628555.1 uncultured Clostridia bacterium
GGCTTATCGGATTGCTTTAATTTTTCGGGCACGCCCGTGATTTTGTGGGCGGCTTCGAGGAGTTTTTCTATGGGAACAATGGGTAGTTTACTGCCCTTTATTTTTTCAAGTAAATCTTGCCTGCGGGGGTTTATCGCAATTCCTCGCTCGGTAACGAGCACATCCACGTCCTCGCCGGGAGTTGTTACGGTAGTCACCTTTTCCTTTATTATAGGCAGGCGGGATTTTACAAGATTAGTGGTAATTACCGTGACCTTAGCGCCGTACGCCGTATCGCTGTGGCCGCCCGAACCGCCCATTATCATTCCATGGGAATCGGTGGTGACGTTGACGTTGAAATCAAGGTCGATTTCGGTTGCGCCGAGAATTACAAAATCAAGTTTATCGACGACGTTGTCATCGTAAGGGTTGGCATAGCGCGAACCGCTCATAGCGTGGTGCGCGGCATTTTTGCCTATGGACTGCACGGCTTTCAAGTCGAAACATTGAACGTCGTAAAGTTCCTTAAACAGCCCTTCTTCAAGCATATCGGTAAAATAACCAGTAATTCCGCCCGAAGCAAAGCTGCCTTTAATTCCCTTTTCCAGCATGCGGTTGCGTACGTAATACGCCACGGCAAGGCTTGTGCCGCCCGCGCCCGTCTGCATGGAAAGCCCCTCTTCTATAAGCCCCAACTCTTCCAAAAGTTTTACGGTATTCCTTGCTATTTTCAGCCCGACGGGGTCTTTGGTGATTTTGGTCGTGCCCGAAACTATGCCTTTCGGGTCGCCTATCGCGTCAACTTTCAAAACGTAATCCACGTACTTGCCGTCAAGCTGGGGATTTTCTGCTTTATCTATCAAAGTATCTGTTACGAAAACCACCTTATCGGCATATTTCAAATCGCTTTCGGCATAGCCGAGGCTTCCGCATGCGCTGTCGCCGACGGTTCCCGTGCCGTTGCCGTCTTTATCTACTGCGGGAACGGCAAGAATCGCCACGTCTATATGCAGAGCGCCCGACTCGATTGCCATGGGGCGCCCGCCGTGGGTGTGCATGACGCACATTCCTTTAAGCTTGCCGCGGCTTATAGCCTCCGCCACCGGTCCGTTCACATAATCCGTATAAATTTCCGTAACGTTGCCGTTTTCAATCAGCTCGACAAGAATCCTGTTATTGGGGAAAATCGAGCTGGGCGCAAGCTTCATGTTTTTAAGGTTGCGGCGTTTTATTTCCTCCGCAACCATATTCAAAATGAAATCGCCGTTGCGCAGGTGGTGGTGAAAGGAAAGAGTCATCCCGTCCTTTATACACAGCCTGTCGAACATCTGCGAAATGCTTGAAAGCTTTTCAAAACCGCGCGAGGTCTTTTTTTCTTGTATAATTATGCGTTTTTTGTCTTTATAAGCACCGCTTCCCGCAAAGGGCTCATAGCCTTCGGGAACAAAGCGGCCGAGAATGTTTTTCATTTTGCGCCACCTAAATGAGATTGTATTTGCGCGCTTTTTTAATTATGTTTTCGGCACGCTGAATTACTGGTTTATCTACCATCTTTCCGTCGAGGCTGAACACGCCCAGCCCTTTCAGGCTTGCCTGCCGCGCCGCTTCCTCTACGCGTAGCGCCCATTCTATCGACTTTTGCGCGGGCACGAACACGCTGTTTATAACGGGCACCTGGTTAGGATGAATTGCCGCTTTTGCGTTGAAACCGAGGTTATTCACAAAAAGGCAGTCCTCTGTCAAAGCGTCATTGTCGTTGGTATCGGTGAAAGGCGTGTCTATCGCGTCGATTTTATACGCCGCGCAGGCATACGCAAGCCGCATACGCGGATATAAGATTTCGTTGCCTTTTTTAGTGCGCATTACGCCCACGTCGCCGGACAAATCCTCCGCGCCGAGCAACACGCCGTTTACGCGGGGGCATTTTACGATTTCCTCTATCTGCAAAACGGATATCGCAAGCTCTACTATTGGCACGACCCCGATTTTTTTGGACATGCGCTTTTTCTTTTCGATTTCGGAAAGCAATTTATCGAGCTTTTCAAGATATTCCACCGTAGCCTTGGGAAGCATTATAGTATCTATCTTATCGCTTACGACGGCTTCAAGGTCTGCGGGATAATATTCTGTATCCAGCCCGTTTATGCGGATTATCAGCTCCATGGGGGGCTGCTCCGCCATAGCGTTTAAAAATTCCGATACGAGCGCGCGCGCCGCGTCTTTTTCCGTCACGCTTACGGCGTCTTCAAGGTCGATTATCACCGCGTCGCTGTCGAACACGTCGCAGTTTTGCAGCATTGCGGGATTATTCCCGGGAATGAACAAAAGACTTCTTCTCATTCGGACGCCTCCATTCTCTTCACCGCAACAATAAGACGGGCTTTTATGGTATAGTCAAGCGCGCCCTTATCTTCGCAGACGACGTCGATTTTTTCTACGCCGAGTTCCTTTAACGTATCGCGGATTACCTTTTCAATCTGCTTATGAAAGAAATCATATACTATGCTTTTTACGGTTATTGTAAGTTTGTCGCTCTCCTTAACCGTAATTAAAGCGTCGTTGGATTCCAAAGAACCCGCTATTCCTCTTTTCATAAATATTCCCAATTATAAACGATTATTTATTTTTATTTCTTCTGTTAGCCGCGGTGATTACGCGGTTCATTTCGTTTTTGACTATCATATAGCCTTCGTCAACGCCCATGCCGGGTTTTGCAAGGCACTGAATAGCGCGGCAGGCGATGGCTATGTTGGTTGTGGTTTTAGCCGAAACGTCGGTTTCGTTGCAAGTGCCGCCGCAATAGCTGCCGACGCCCTTTTCGTTGCAGTAAATTATAGCTTCTGCCACGTTGTTTACGCCGCCGAGGTCGGGAGTTTTGATTTGCAAAACGTGTCCTGCGCGGTTGTCGGCAAAATATTTGATATCTTCGAGAGTATTGCACCATTCGTCGGCGACTATTTCAAGCTTAGAGCCGACTTCGTCAAGCTTTGCGGTAAGAATTTTTTCGTACTGCATAGTGCCTTCTCTGTCGCCCGTATCGACGGGACCTTCGATTCTGATTCTGAAAGGCGCCGCATGCTTCTCACATTCGAGAAGATAGTTGAACATTTTATCCACGTCGTATTTGAAGGCAATGCCTATTGTGCCATATACGTCGATATGGAATACGGGGCTGTAATTTTTGTCCGCGCGGTATTTAAGCACCCTGTCGCGCAGCCAGCCGATATACTTCAAAAGAATTTCGCCATGCTCGCCGAGTTTTGTACCCACATGGTTGATAAGCGCGTGGGGCATTACGTCCGCGCCCTTTATAATCATTTTATCTACGTTATTATATCTGTCATCGCCCGACTGCGTGAACACGGGAATGGGGGTATATTCTTTCCCTTTCACGTTGTATTCTTCGCGGATGACCTCAGCCATTGTGATTCGCCTGCTGTTCGCGGTAGCGTTCAAAAGCGCCTGCGTAATGCCGTAGCGAATAGCGGTGTGAAGCCTTTTGCCGCCCACTTCCATTCTGTCGTATTTTTCGGCAAGAGGACGGAATTTCGCAACGTCCTCGCCGATAAGCTTGGGAACTATATTCTTTTCAAGGAACGGAATGAAATCGTCCGCAAGGAACAGAGGGTCGCGCCCGCCCGCGCCCGAGTACTGCACTGCCGCGCAGTCGCCGTAGCCTATCGTGCCGTCCTCTAAAACGAGCTGTACTGAAATAGCCTCGCCGGGCATACGCACGCTTTGGAAACCGGGAGTAGCCGGCGCGCCTACATACATAAAGCCGTCCGACGTCGCGCCCGCCTTAATGGCTTTCTGGTCGTCGAAATAAAAGCCCGTATAGGATTTTGTAAGTATAACGTCAATAATTTTCATTTTATTTACCTCTTGATTTTATATATAAAACTTTAACGGCGCTTTAAACGCCGCACGGGGCGGTATGATTACATACCGCCGCCGCCAATAAACGCTAATCCTTATATGTGGGGTGACCTACAAGGTGACCCATGCTGACGGCATATACGTCGTCGATGGTGAACTGGAAGGAAACTTCGCGCCCTTCTTTCGCCGCGCGCTCGGCAATCTTCTTTCTGTGGAAATCTTTTATCTCTTCCGTGAAAGCAAGGTTGCCGAATTCGAGGATTCTTATGCAGCCGTTGTTATCGCGGGCGGGAAGAATAAGCCCCGCGTTATATTTGCTGGGAGCGAAAGGCACGTCGATAAGACCTTGTTCGAACGCCTTGACTGTGCCCTGCGCAAGGTCGCCCTCGCCTACGCGGAATATGGCGTCCATCAGGCAGTTGACTTCCTTTTCAATCTGGTCCATCTCGTCCGTGAGCGCCTGACATTCGGGGAACTGCTGGTCGTGCATGATACGCGCGACAAGCTTGGAAGCCTTTATTCCTTGTCCGTTGGCTTCTTTTGTGGGAACGCCTATGGACTCGTGCGGGGTTTTGGTAATCATCTTGGTTGCGCCCGAAAGCGCGCCCACGGTGGAACTTAAAGCTATCAGCCCCATCGCCTCCGCCTCGTCCTTCGGGAAACCGCCCATCCACTGGTGGAATACCGTGGTAACGGTGACGTCGCCGTAACCCGACTTGGCAAGATATTCTTCCGTCTGCTTCTGCAAAATGCGGATTGCGGCTATATCCTGCACTATATTTCCGCCCATGCCGTAGCCGACAGTGATGCTCTTCACGCCCTGTTTTGCGGCGAGCAGAGATTCGATTATCGCGACGGTGTTGGAAATCGCGGGGGGAACAAGCGTACCCGTAAGCGGTCCGAACGGCTCGCGGTTGATGGATATGCCGTGCTCCTCGTAATAGCCTACAAGACGGTCGCAGTACTGCCAATATTTAATGGTGTCCTCTATTGAAACGCTCTTCGCGTAGGGAACGTTATA
>CANRAI010000083.1 GCA_947628555.1 uncultured Clostridia bacterium
ATATATGCTTGCCCGCAAGGGGGTGGAATTTGAGCTTTCCCCCAAAAAAGTCAAAATATACACGGTGGAACTTGTTTCGCGCCCCGCGCCCGACGCCTATACATTCGATATAGAATGTGGCGGCGGCACTTATATAAGGTCGCTTGCAAGGGATTTGGCGGCAAGGCTTGGCACCTGCGCTGTTATGAGCGCTTTGACGCGGACCAAAAGCGGAGTATTTACGCTGGAAAGCGCGGTGAGAACGGAAAATCTTACAAAGGAAAATATAGCCGAATATATAATTCCGACTGAAAATGTTTTGGATTACGAAAGTATTTATCCATCGCCCGCAGAGGCGAAAAAACTGTTTAACGGATTGAGCGTCGAAAGCGGTTTAAAGGGCGGATTATATAAAATTTTTGACGCGGAGGGCAGGTTTTACGGCATTTCCGAGGTCAAAGACGGTTTTTTAAAGGTCAGAACCAAGTTATGCTGACGGTAATAGACTACTGTGGCAGCGGCGGTTATTATCCAAAACCCTCGTTGCTTGTGCTCGGGTGCTTTGACGCCGTTCACGCGGGTCATTTTGAACTTTTGAAACGCGCAAGGGAACGGGCGGCGGAGTCGGGGCTCGATTTGGGGATTATGGCTTTTACGTGCGGCAAGGAAGGCAAGCTTGTCTGTACTTTTGAAGAAAGGCTTGAAATTTTTGAAAAATCGGGCGTAAAATCCGTACTTAAAATCGATTTCGACGAAGAATTCAAAAAAACGCCGTGCGAACTTTTTTTAAAAAAGATTTCCGGTAAAATAAACATAAAAGGGCTGATGAGCGGAGAGGATTTCCGCTTCGGCGCGGGCGCAAAAGGCAACGCGCAAACGCTTAGAAACTACGCCCGAGCAAACGGTTTGATTTTCGGAACGGTTAAAGACGTTACATTCGGCGGCGTGAAAATCAGTACGACATTGATAAAATCCCTGCTTGAAAAGGGGGACGTAAAGACCGCGAACGCCTTTCTAACCCGTAAATTTTCGGTTACGGGCAGGGTGGTAAGCGGCGCAGGCAGGGGCAATAAGTTACTCGGCTTTCCCACGATGAACGTATCCTATCCCGAAAATAAGACGGAAATAAAAAAAGGCGTCTATGCGGTTTGCGGAACGCTTGACGGGAAAGTTTACAAGGGTATCGCCAATTACGGCGCGCGCCCCACGTTCGGCGAGGAAAATCCCATTCTTGAAGTGTATTTAATCGGTTTTAAAGGTAGCTGCTACGGCGAAAACCTTACCGTGGAATTCACAGATTATATCAGAGACATAAAAAAATTCAATTCCCTTGCCGAGCTTTGCGCTCAGCTTGAAAAAGATTTGCGCTTTGCGGCGGAAGAGGAGCGAAAGGACAAATATGATTAAATTCGGACCGAGCGGAAACGGCGACGATTTCTATGCCGCGGGATTCAAGCATACGGTCGAGGCGGCGGGCTTTTGCAAATCGCTCGGGCTCGATTGTTATGAATATTCTTTCGGTAGAGGAGTTAATATTTCCGAAGCCACTGCTGCCGAAATAGGCGAAGCGTTTAAAAACGCGGGAGTGGAAATAAGCGCGCATGCGCCATATTTCATAAACTTCGCTAATCCCGACGACGACGCGGCGCAAAAGTCGTATAATTATGTGCTTTCAAGCGCGCGGGCTATTGTAGCCATGGGCGGAGAAAGGGTTGTCTTTCACCCCGCTGCGCAGGGTAAAGCGGAAAGAGGGGAAGCGGTGCGGCTGACTTCCGACAGACTTAAAATCCTGCGCGACCGTATCTATTCGGAAGGATTTGAAAAATTGAAGTTTTGTCCCGAAACAATGGGCAAGCTTGCCCAGATAGGCACTTTGGAAGAAATAGTCGAATTTTGCAAGATAGACGAATGTTTTCTTCCCGCAGTGGATTTCGGACATATCAACGCCCGCGAACAGGGCAGTTTAAAGACGGTTTCGGACTATAAAAACCGTCTTGAATATATGATTTCGGAGCTGGGTTACGAACGCGTGAAAAATTTTCACGTTCATTTTTCCAAAATAATGTACGGCGGCAAGGGGGAGATAAAGCACCTGACTTTCGAGGACGAAACATACGGTCCCGAATTCGAACCGCTTGCAATCGCCTTGAAAGAATTGAAGTTGGAGCCGTATATCGTAAGTGAGTCTGCGGGTACTCAGGCGAAAGACGCTGCGGAAATGAAACGTATATATAATAAAGTTGACATTTAAAACTTTTTTTGGTAAAATATAGGTGAATTATGGCTATAAATAACACTCGTAAAATTTACGACGCTGTCGGGGCGGAAGCCGTTTTGACCGAACAGCCCGATTTAAGGCATTATCTTACGGGGCTTTCCACTTCGTTCGGTTATGTTTTAAGCGACAAAAACGGTTCTTCGTTCTATACCGACACACGGTACATAGAGGGCGCGACGGCGGCAATGCAGGGCAGCGGTATTCAGGTTAAGCTTTTCGAAGGCTCGCTTGAAAATCTTTTGAAACCCTATAAGGAAGTGGCAATACCTCTTTCAAGAACGCTGTATCCCGACTATGTTAAGCTTTCGGATATGAACTTGAAAATTACCGACAGCACGGCGGCTTTCACCAAGGCTATGGCGGTCAAGGAAAAATACGAAAAGGATTATATCCTGAAAGCTTGCGAAATCGCCGACAAGGCTTATTTAAAACTTTTGTCCGGGATTAAAGAGGGTATGAGCGAGAACGACGTTGCGGCGGAACTCGAATATCTTATGCGTTCTTACGGCGCAAGCGGCACAAGTTTCGAATCGATTGTGGCGTTCGCAGAAAATTCAAGCGTTCCCCACCACGAAACGGGTTCAAGAAAACTGAAATTCGGGGATATAATCTTAATAGACTTCGGCTGTAAGTTCGGCGGCTATTGCTCGGATTGTACGCGTACGTTTCTTTTCGGCGACGATAAAAAACACGGCGATTTTAAAGACGCATATGAAAAAGTGCTTAAAGCGCACATGCTTGCAAAGGAAAAAATTACCTCGGGGATTACGGGCAGGCAGGCGGACGAATACGCAAGGGGTTGCCTGCGCGAATACGGGCTAGATAAATATTTTACCCATTCGCTCGGCCACGGCATAGGCGTAAACGTGCATGAATTCCCCCGTCTTTCGCCTAAAAGCGACGATATTTTGGCTGACAATATGGTATTTTCCGATGAGCCCGGCGTTTATTTCGAGGGCAAATTCGGCATAAGAATAGAGGACACGGTCACTCTCGACAACGGTAAGGTCGTAAGTTTGACCGATTCGGATAAAAAACTAACCGTTATTTAATTTAAGGAGAAATTATATGGCATCGATTTTAGCAGGCGACATCAGAAAGGGTACTACGTTCGAATACAACGGCAAGGGCGTATATACCGTGACGGAATTTCAGCACGTAAAGCCCGGCAAGGGCGCGGCGTTCGTGAGAACGACGCTTAAAAACGTGGTTACGGGGCAGGTGCTTTCCGATATAACCTTCAATCCCACGGCGAAGCTTGAAACCGCTCAGGTCGAAACGAGGAAAATGAATTATTCCTATACGGACGGCGAGTTCTATTACTTTATGGACCCCGACACGTTCGACCAGATAACCCTTAACCACGAACAGGTGGAAGAAGCGCTTAAATATATCAAGGAAAACGATATCGTCACAGTAAAATCATTGAACGGCGTGGCTTTTTCGGTTGAACCCGAAAATTTCGTGGAACTTAAAATTATAGAGTGCGAACCCGGCGTACGCGGCAATACCGCGACCAACGTTATGAAAAACGCCGTCGTCGAAACGGGCGCGAGCATACAAGTGCCGATGTTTGTCGAAGAGGGCGAAATTATCCGTATCGATACCCGCACGGGCGAATATATGTCGAGGGTCGGCAAGTAAAAATAAATGAAAGCTGTCGTACAGCGCGTCGGGCGCACATCGCTTTCGGTTGACGGCAAACTTGTTTCCGAAATCGATTCTGGGCTTGCCGTCTTTTTCGGCGTAAAAGAGGGCGATAGTGAGGCGCAGGCGGAGGCTATTGCAAGGAAGATAGCCAATCTTAGAATATTCAGGGATGAAAACGGCAAAATGAATTTGTCCGTCAAAGACGTCGGCGGGCAAATACTTCTTGTTTCTCAGTTTACGCTTTTGGGCGAATGTTCACACGGCAACCGCCCCAATTTTTCAAACGCCGAAAAACCCGAAAGAGCGAAGTTTTTATATGAATACACGGCTGAAAAACTGAGGGAACAGGGGCTGGAAGTCAAGTGCGGCGTATTCGGCGCGCATATGGAAATACAGCAGTTCAACGACGGACCGGTTTCTATTATTTTGGATATGTAAAAATTCAGGGCGTAAAACCGCCCTGTTTTGCGTTATGAAAATTTTTAAGCATTTTCTGACCGTTACAAGGCACAGGCGCGAGGTAAGAAAACTCTGTTTTAAGGCAGGACTTATCCGCCAGGGGCTTACGCACGATTTGTCTAAATTTTCCCGCGCGGAGTTTTGGCCGGGCGCGAAGTATTATCAAGGCTACCGCAGTCCGCAGGCAAGGGAAAGGGAAGTGTTAGGCTATTCGGCCGCCTGGCTTCACCATAAGGGCAGAAACAAACACCATTTCGAGTATTGGACGGATTTTGCGGACGGCAGAAAAGTATATGTGCAAATGCCCGCCCGTTACTTTGCTGAAATGGTCTGCGACAGAATTGCCGCCTCTAAAATCTACTTAAAAGACAAATACACCGAAGCAAGTCCCCTTGAATACTTCGAAACCCGCACAGACATGAATTCGATGCACCCCGTTACTTGCGAAAATCT
>CANRAI010000084.1 GCA_947628555.1 uncultured Clostridia bacterium
CAAGCGAGAACGACGGGCTGAATCTTGTTGGTAAACTTGCTTCGTGTTCGGGCAAAAATCCCAACCTTAACGAACTGTTTATTGTAGAGGGAGACTCTGCGGGCGGCACGGCAAAACAGGCGCGCGTAAGGGCATATCAAAGCATACTTCCCCTGCGCGGGAAACCGCTTAACGTGCAGAAAAAAAGCGCCTTGCAGGCGTTGCAGAACGAAGAAATAAAGACTATGATTTCGGCGATAGGCGCGGGCTTCAACCGTTCCTTCGACGTGGAAAAGACCAAATACAAAAAAGTTATAATTCTATCGGATGCCGACCAGGACGGCATGCATATCCGCTGTATTCTTTTAACCTTTTTCTTCAAATATATGCGCGACCTTATAAACGCGGGCTACGTTTATATAGGTATGCCGCCCCTTTATAAGGTTTACAAAAAAGACGTCGTAGAGTACGCCTACGACGACGAAGAGCTGGACGAAAAAATCAAAAAAGTAGGCAAAGGATATTCCATACAGCGCTATAAGGGGCTTGGCGAAATGTCCGCGGACCAGCTTTGGGATACAACCATGAACCCCGAAACCCGCAATATGATACAGGTAACGATAGAGGACGCGGCGGAGGCGGCAAGCGTCATCGAAATGCTTATGGGCGACAAGGTAGAGGGCAGGAAAGAATTTCTTGCGCAGAACGCCAACTTCAACAAGGTTGACGGATTTATCGAAAAGGTCAATTTCAAATCCGCGCAAAGCGGGGAGGCTGACTGATGGCTAAAAAGAAAGACGGAATCCAGACCTCCATACCGCAGGGCACCGTGTATGTACAGCCCCTCGAACAGGTTATGCCCGGCGCGATGCTCCCCTATGCGGAATTTGTTATACTCGACAGGGCGCTGCCCCGCGTTGAGGACGGTTTGAAGCCCGTCCAAAGGCGTATTTTGTACACTATGATGGAAATGGGGCTTACGCCGGACAAGCCCCACAAGAAATCCGCGAGAATCGTGGGTGACTGCATGGGTAAATATCATCCCCACGGCGACAGTTCGGTTTACGACGCAATGGTCAGAATGGCGCAGCCGTTCAATATGCGCCAAACCCTCGTAAACGGGCACGGCAACTTCGGCTCGGTTGACGGCGACCCCGCCGCGGCGATGAGATATACCGAGGCGCGGCTGGAACCGCTTGCCCTTGAACTTTTGAAAGACCTTGACAAAGAGACCGTTCCCTTTTCGTTCAACTTCGACGATTCGCTGTTGGAGCCCGACATTCTGCCCGGAAGATTCCCCAATCTTTTGGTAAACGGCGCAAACGGAATTGCGGTGGGGCTTGCCACGAATATCCCAACGCATAATCTGGGCGAGGTTATAGACGGCTGTTGCGCGTATATAGACGCAACCTTAAACGACAAAAAAATTTCGCTTGCCGACATAATGAAGATAATACCCGGTCCCGACTTTTCCACGGGCGGGTACGTAATCGCCAACGAGTTAAAACAGGCTTACGAAACGGGCAAGGGCAAAATCACTCTCCGTGCGAAATATTCCGTCGAGACGGGCGATTACGGCAAAAAACTGATCGTAATCACCGAACTGCCTTACCAGACAAACAAGGCGGAGCTACTGCGCAAAATAATGCTTCTGCGCGAAGATAAAAAGGAGCTTCTGGAAGGAATCACGGATATCGTGGACGAATCCGACCGTTCGGGTATGCGCGCCGTAATAACTCTCAAAAAGGACGCCGACGCCGACGCCGTGCTGCAATGCCTTTTCAAATACACCGACCTCGAATGTACGTTCGGCATAAACATGGTGGCTATCGCGGGCGGCAAGCCCAGGCAGCTCGGGCTTCTCGATATATTAAAATATTATACAAAGTACCAGCAGCAGGTAATCGTACGCCGCTGCAAGTTCGAGCTTAAAGAAGCCGAAGCCCGCTGCCATATTTTGGAAGGGCTTATCATAGGCGTGCATAACGTAGATGAAGTAGTAAGGATAATAAAGACTTCCGAAAACACCGCCCACGCCCGCACAAGACTTATGGAAAGATTTGCGCTGTCCGAAATACAGGCGCAGGCTATACTCGATTTACGGCTAGCCCGATTGGCAAAGCTGGAAGTGAACAAGCTGGAAGAGGAGTTGAAACAGCTTAAACTCCGCATAGAGGAACTAAAACGCATACTTGCAAGCAAGGAACTGCAATACGGCATCGTCAAAAAGGAGATGCTGGAAATCAAGGAAAAATACAAATCCGAAAGAAAGACGGTAATAGTCGATAGCGTGGAAAAAATCAACGTCAAGCGCGCCGACCTCAAACGGCAGGTTACGGGCTGGACGGTTGCCATAACGGGCTCGAACGCGCTGAAATTTATGGAGCGCGAGGATTTTAAGGAATTTGCAAAGAAAAAGACAAGTCCGTCCGCCACTCTATCCCAGCTTCACAGGGCGGTGACGCAGTGCGGTTCGGACGCAACGCTGTACGCTTTCACCAACTTGGGCAACTGCGTTAAAATTCTCCTCGACGAGGTTGACCCCGTAGAAGTAAAATCGGCGGGCGTTAAGCTTGAAACGCTTGCGGACGGAGTTATGAAAGGGGAATACCCCGTAGGCATATTCGCGCTTGCGGGCGCGCCCGCAGAAAGGGAACTGTTGTTCTTCACGAAACAGGGTTCGGTTAAGCGCACGGCGTGGACGGAGTACGACGTAGGCAAGCGTTACTTCCAGGCGATAAAGCTGAAACCCGGCGACGAGGCGCTTTGCGTGGAGCAATACGACCCCGACGAATACGCCACAATGCTGTTCGTAACAAAACAGGCTATGTGCCTGAACGCTTCCAAAGACGACGTGCCCGTGCAGGGGCGAGTTGCGGGAGGCGTACGCGGAATTTCGCTTGCCGACGGCGACGAGGTGATATTCGCCACCCAGCACAGAAGCGAAGGCGAGATTATCATAGCGACCTCTCTGGGCGGTTTTAAACGTGTTATATCCTCGCTTTTCGACGAACACGGCAGGGGTTCCAAGGGCATGATGATAGCCGACTTGAAGGATAAGGGCAAACTTATTTTTGCCGATTACGTCACAATGCCTTATAAGCTTGCAGTTGTGGGAGAGGACAAGTCGGTTCTCGAAGTCGATACCGAGGACATATCGATAGAAAACCGCGTTTCCAAGGGCAAGCCCATTTTAAAAACGGGCGTATCCGCGGTGGTCGCGCTTAAATATAAATCGGAATTAGACGGCAACGCCGTTCAAATAAAATTTTAAGGAGTAAAAATTTATGACAAAAATGGAAGAAATCAAAGAACGTCACGAGGAAAATAAAAAGAAGCTGAAAGCGGCGGGACCCGTAAAGCTTATAATTCTTGCTATTCTTTTGATAGGCACGATATGTTCGTATATATTTTACGACTATATCTACGGCGACAAAAACCAATGGTGTACAACCCGTGACTACGGCAACGGGCTTTTAAACAACATTACAAGGCTTGTTCCGCAGCTTATAACCTGTATTCAGGTCATCACGATAGTGCTTATTTGCGTTACAATATTGCTTGCGGTGATACGCAAACTGTTCGGCAAAACGCAGCGCTCCATTACCGTTTCAAGGCTTGTTGCAAATCTCATCCGCTGGCTTACGGCAATAATCCTAGTAATCGCGGTGCTTGCAATCTGGGGAGTTGACACTACGGCTTTAATCACCGGAGCGGGAGTCGTAACGTTGGTCGTAGGTCTCGGTATGCAGTCTTTGATAGCCGACGTGGTCGCAGGACTTTTCATAGTATTTGAAAACGAATTCAACGTGGGCGACTGGATTACGGTTGACGGTTTCCGCGGAGAAGTTATAGATATCGGCATACGCACCACAAAGTTGAAGGCGGTGGGCAACGTTAAAATTTTCAACAACAACGCCATTCAGGGCGTACTCAATCATTCCACTGACAATTCTATTGCGCTTACCTATATCGATATCGAATACGGCGCAAATCTTCCGCAGGTTGAAGAAGTTATCCGCGCCCACGTGGGCGAACTCAAAGTGCCGGGCGCTTTGTCAGAGGTCAAGTACGACGGCGTTTCGGCGCTCGGTGCAAGCGGCGTTACCCTTCAATTCGAAACGAATTGCTTCGAAGCGGATATTTTTGCGGTCGGCCGCGCAATGAACGGCGCTATAAAGAATATGTTCGACCAAAACGGTATCGATATTCCCTTCCCCCAAATCGTCGTTCACAATTCCAAAGACTGAAAGGCATACGTATAAAACAGTAAAGTTATGATTAAATTTTCCGAAATAAAATACGCCCGTCCCGACCTTGATAAGGCGGACGCGGAATTTAAAAAAACCATGCAGGGCATTGCCTCGGCAAAAAGCTATGCGCAGGCGCGCGAAGGCTATATTTATTACGAAAAGGTAGCTTTCGACGTAAACACTATGTACAGCGTGGCTTTCATCCGCAACACCATGGACACGCGCGACAAATTCTACGACGGAGAAATGAACTTCTTCTTCGAAGAGAATCCGAAAATAGAGCTTGTCCAAAAGGATATATGCAAACTTGTGCTGGATTCGCCTTTCGTAAAAGACTTCGAAAAAGAGTTCGGAACGGACTTTATAAAGGGCATGGAAGCGCAGATACGCCTTGCCGACGA
>CANRAI010000085.1 GCA_947628555.1 uncultured Clostridia bacterium
GTCGCTTTAAAACGGGAATCAAGCTCCGCCTGAATGTTCTCCCATATGGCGTAACCGTAGGGGCGTATGACCATAGTTCCCTTTACGGGGCCGTAGTCAACAAGCTTGGTTTTCAACACGACATCCGTGTACCACTGCGGAAAGTCCTTTTCGATGTCTGCAATTTGCTCTACAAAGCTATCGTTAGCCATAAAAATATTCCTCTTATATGATATATACGGCATTATAACATAAGTCGGGCAAAAATAAAAACAATTTTCCGAAGAAAAAATTTTTCTGCGACGATTTAATTTACGCCGATTTAAAAAAGTTCTTAAAAATTTTCTCATAGTTGATTTTTGCTTGTAAAAACGCCGAAAATATTGTATAATTACCGTGTATGGATTTGAATGAGTTGAAAACGTTAAAAAGCGGCACGGACGTGCGCGGCAAGGCGCTCGGTGAAAATATCACCTTGACGGACGAAGCGGTTTCCGCCATAACGAAGGCTTTCTGCTTCTGGCTTACGAGAAAATTCAAGCTGAACGAATTGAGAGTTGCCGTAGGTCACGACTCCCGCCTTACCGCCGCACATATATCTTCGGTGGTGAACACGGCGCTTATATCCAGCGGCGCGGACGTCATTTTCACAGGACTTTCTTCCACTCCTTCGATGTACATACTTCTAAAAGAAAATTTCTTGGGTTGCAACGCCTCGGTCATGATAACCGCTTCCCACTTGCCTTACGACAGGAACGGTTTGAAATTTTTCACGCCGTCGGGCGGGCTTTCTTCCAACGACATAGACGAAATTTTATATCTTGCCTCGGAAAACGCCGCGCTGGCGGGGGCGGGGAGATATTTCGAACAGCCGTTTATGGACGAATATTCCCGCATGCTTGTAAATAAAGTTGAAAGCGCCTGCGGGCGCGAACCGTTGAAAGGCAGAAAAATCATCGTTGACGCGGGCAACGGCGCAGGCGGTTTTTTTGCGGAAAAAGTACTTATTCCCCTCGGCGCGGACACGTCGGGCAGTTTATATCTTGAACCGGACGGAACGTTTCCGCATCACGCGCCCAATCCCGAAGATAAAAAGGCGATAGAATGTCTTTCCGAAGCGGTGGTATCCTCAAACGCCGATATGGGCATAATTTTCGATACGGACGTTGACAGGGCGGCGTGCGTTGACAGCAACGGAAAAGAAATCAACCGCAACCTGCTTATCGCGCTTGTCGCCGCAATAGTTCTGCCCGAAAAAGGCGGGATTATCGTCACCGATTCCGCGACGAGTATCCACCTTACGGAATTTATTACAAGTCTTGGCGGAACGCATCTGCGTTATAAACGCGGATATAAAAACGTCATAGACAAGTGCCGCGAACTGAACGACGGGGGCGTTTATTCCCCCGTTGCGATAGAGACGAGCGGACACGCCGCATTCCCCGAAAATTATTATCAGGACGACGGCGCATATCTGATGACCAAAATTTTAACCTTTTTCGCAAAGCAAAAAGACGGCAAAAATGTCAGCGATTTGATAAGCGGACTGAAACTGCCCGCAGAAGAATGTGAAGTGCGCATATCGTTCAATTCTAATGGCGCAAACTACCTTTCGGAAGGAGACAAAGTTATCGAAGACCTTAAAGAATTAACAAATTCTTCGGCGGAATTTACTTACGATTCCATAAACTACGAGGGCGTTATGTTCGGATTCGAAAAAAGCCATATTCTGGTGCGGCAGAGCGTTCACGACCCCGTAATCCCCATAAACATCGAAAGCGACGAAGTCGGCGGCGCAAAAAGAGCGGCGGAAAAGCTGCTTTCGATTCTTGAAGCTTACGACTTTTTAAATCTTGACAACTTAAAAAAATACATAAACGGTTAAGGAGAAACTTTATGTCAGTAAAGACTAAAAGTGTGGATACAATCAGAATACTTTCCGCCGAAGCCATTCAGCGGGCAAATTCGGGACATCCCGGGATATGCATGGGCGCCGCGCCCATAGGCTACGAGTTGTTTGCCGAACATCTGAATTTCAGCTATAAAAATCCCCTATGGGACAACCGCGACAGATTCGTTCTCTCCGCTGGGCACGGAAGTATGCTTTTATACTCCCTTTTGCACCTATTCGGCTACGGCGTGACTATGGAGGATATAAAGAATTTCCGCCGCCTCGGCTCCAAAACGCCGGGGCACCCCGAATACGGCAAGACGCCCGGCGTTGAAACCTCAACGGGACCTTTGGGACAGGGTATTGCGAACGCGGTAGGCTTTGCGCTTGCCGAAGAACACCTTGCCGCCGTTTTCAACAGGCCGGAATTTCCCATTGTAAATCATTTCACCTACGTTTTGTGCGGCGACGGCTGTCTTGAAGAAGGCATAAGTTACGAGGCTTGCTCCTTTGCCGGCGCGCAAAAGCTGGGAAAGCTTATTTTGCTTTACGACAAAAACGATATAACGATTGAGGGAAATATAAATTCCGCCTTTTCTGAGGACGTCGCTACACGTTTTGCCGCGCAGGGCTGGCAAGTTTTGCGCGTGAAGGACGCAAACAACTTAAATTCTTTAAGCAAAGCTATATCGCTTGCAAAAAGCGATTTGACCCGTCCTTCCGTGATAATCTGCAATACCGTGATAGGCTACGGCTCTCCCCTGCAAAACACGGCGGACGCACACGGCGCGCCCATGGGCGTTGAAAATCTTCAAAAGACTAAGGAATTTTTTAATTGGGGCTACAATCCTTTCGAAGTGCCCTCGGACGTCAGACGGCACTGCCTTTCCATTGCCGAAAAACGGGCGGAAAAGGAGCGGGAATGGAACGCTTTGTTCGAAAATTACAAAATGGCTTATCCCGAACTCGCCGAAAAGTACGGGATGTATATGCACGGCGAGCCCGACCTTGAAAATATACTTAAAAACGTAGAATTCCCCAAACCCGAAGCCACTCGTTCGAGCGGCGGAAGAATTCTAAACGAAATAGCAAAGTACGTGCCCAACGTTCTTTCGGGTTCGGCGGACCTTTCCCCTTCCACAAAGACGGAAATCAAAGGCGCGGGATATTTCTCGCCCGAAAACCGTTTGGGCAGGAATATTCACTTCGGCATACGCGAACACGCCATGGCGGCAATTTGCAACGGCGTACAGCTGCACGGTGGGCTGAAAATTTTATGCTCTACTTTCTTCTCTTTTTCCGATTACATGAAGGGCGGCATGAGAATGAGCGCGATTATGAACGTGCCCGTGACCTACGTTCTTACGCATGACAGCATAGGTGTCGGCGAGGACGGACCCACGCACCAGCCCGTAGAACAGCTGATTTCGCTGCGCTCTATACCCGGCATGACGGTTTTCAGACCGTGCGACGGACGGGAAACCGCCGCCGCGTACATTGCGGCGTTTACGCAGGGCTCTCCCACCGCCGTCGTGCTTTCAAGGCAAAACTTAAACCAGCACGAGGGTTCGGGTATAAAAGCGCTTACGGGCGGATATGTGCTTGACGACACGGACAAGCCCGAAGTAATACTTATCGGCACGGGTTCGGAAGTAGATATCTGCATAGGCGCGAAAGAACTGCTCGCCGCGGAAGGAATAAAGGCACGGGTCGTATCTATGCCCAGCATAGAACTGTTCGAAAAGCAGACCGAAGCGTACAGGGAAAGCGTTCTGCCCAAAGATATTAAGGCGCGGGTATGCGTTGAAGCCGCTTCCCACTATTCCTGGTACAAATACGCGGGCGACTGCGGCGAAATAGTGGCGATGACTTCTTTCGGCGCGTCGGGCGCGGCAAGCGAACTGTTTAACCATTTTGGGTTTACAAAGGAAAACGTCGCAGCGGCGGCGAAACGTTCTTTAAACAGAGCAAAGAGCATTAAATAAATATACGGGGGCGGCGCGCGGCTTTTCCGCGCGCCGCCCTTAAAATATATCGAGGTATTTTATGGATTTGGAAAAATTATTCTTAAAAAGACAAAGCACGCGTGAATACGGCGCAAAGCCCGTTTCGGACGAGGACTTGCTGGAAATATGCAGGCTTGCAAAGCTTGCCCCTTCCGCCATAAATTCACAGCCGTACAGGCTGTACGCCGTGAACGGGGCAAAAGCCAAAGAATTTGCCAAAAACGTACAGCTTATGGGGAGCAACAAGTGGGCTTCGGACTGCCCCGCGTTCATAGTGATAGAACAGGGTAAGCCGCCCATTTTGGAGCGGCTCGGCCAGAAGATAACAAAGACGGAATTTGTGCCTATAGACATAGGTATTCTTGCCGCATACATTACGCTTGCCGCTGAAAATATGGGTATTCAGACATGTATTTTAGGCATGCGCGACGAAAAGGGCATAGCCGAATTTTTGGGACTCGGCGCGGAAACGAAATTCCCGCTTGTAATCGCCGTAGGCTATGCCGCCGAGGGATATCCCGTACGTGAAAAGACGCGGAAGCCCTTTGAGGAGACGGTCAAGCTTATAAAATAATTTATCGCCATAATAACTTATTTTTCTTTCATAATGAAATACGTTGACATAATAATAAATTAATTTTCTTTCATTACGACATTGAATTGTCAAACTAAGTGCAACAGTTAGAAATAAAAAAGTTAAATAAATCAACAGGTTTTTTGTAAAATA
>CANRAI010000086.1 GCA_947628555.1 uncultured Clostridia bacterium
TCCTTTTGCCCGACCCCGCCTATTATCCGCGATAATTCGGAGTATACGCTCGCGCATTGTTCCGCAAGAAAATTCAGTTCACGCTTTATCTCTTGAAATCCGCTTTGAAGCAAATTTAAAATTTCTTCGTTCGTAGGTATTGTTTCATACGCCCTTTCCGCCTGTTGCAGATAGCCGTTTTCACGGTCGCCGTTTGACATCTTATACCTCGATTAAAGTTTTTTATAAAAAAATTTTTCTCGTCTTTTAACTCTATTTGACAGTTTACAACAAAACGAAAAAAAAGTAAATATAATAGAGTTCGGTTTAAAATCATTTTTTTAAAAAAATTTGTATTTTATTGCAATTTATTCGCGGTTTATAAAATTATAGCTAAATATTATACAAAGTATAAAATTTCATAAAAACACTTGTCTTTTTTTTTCGTTTGTATTATAATTCAATTACTATGATAAGGAGTTAAATTATGGAAAAAAGAGTTTACAATTTTTCGGCAGGTCCTTCAATGCTTCCTTTGGAAGTACTTAAAAGAGTTCAAAGCAAGCTTATCAACTATGAAGACTCGGGAATGAGCGTTATGGAAATGAGCCATCGCTCGAAATACTACGACGCAATCAATAACGAGGCTGAAAGTCTGCTCAGAGAGCTTATGCACGTGCCTGAAAATTATGACATTATTTTTGTTCAGGGCGGCGCTTCTATGCAGTTCGAAGCCGTTCCCCTCAACATTCGCGTCAACGGCAAAGCCGACTACATTTTGTCGGGCAACTTCTCGTCGAAAGCTTATAAAGAGGCAAAAAAATTCACCGATGCAAGAGCCGCGGCAAGCAGCGAAGATAAAAACTTTACATATATCCCCGAAACCACTGCCGAGTCTTTCAGACCCGACGCCGACTATGTGCATCTTTGCTATAACAACACTATTTTCGGTACGCGTTTTACCAAAATTCCCGAAACGCCCGCAGGCGTTCCCCTTGTCGGCGATATTTCGTCAATCATTCTCAGCGAGGAGATTGACGTAAGCAAGTTCGGTGTTCTGTACGGCGGCGCTCAGAAGAACGTAGCGCCAGCAGGCGTAACAGTTGTTATCGTCCGCAAAGACTTACAGGATAAATGTGCGGATATCTGCCCTACAATGCTTAAATGGAGCACGCAGATTGCACAGAAGAGTCTTTACAACACTCCTCCCTGCTGGTCAACATACGTGGCTATGGAAGTTTTCCGTTACCTCAAAGAAATCGGCGGCGTTCCCGCTATGCAGAAAATCAACGAAGAAAAGGCAAAGATTCTTTACGACTACCTTGACGAATCGAAATTCTTCGTAAACAAGGTAAATAAGAAAGACCGTTCGCTTATGAACGTACCGTTCTTCTCGCCTTCGGCAGAGCTTGACGCAAAATTCATCGCAGAAGCCGCAAAAGAAGGTCTTGTAACCTTAAAGGGTCACAAGCTTGTCGGCGGTATGAGAGCAAGCATTTACAACGCTATGCCTATTGAGGGCGTTAAAGCGCTTGTTAAATTCATGAAGAAGTTCGAGGTGGAAAATGGCTAAGATTTTAAAGCTTAACGCCATAAGCCCCCTTGCAGAACCTTTCTTTAAGGGTTATGAATATTCCGACAGCGTTACCGCTCCCGACGGCATTATGGTCAGAAGCGCGGCGATGGCAGATTACGCCGTAAATGAAAATTTACTCGGCGTTGCGCGCGCAGGCGCAGGCACTAACAATATCCCCGTTGCCGATTATGCAAAAAAGGGTATCGTAGTATTCAATACCCCGGGCGCAAACGCAAACGCCGTCAAAGAACTTGTTATTTGCGAGTTATTCCTCGGCGGAAGAAAGATTACGGACGCAATCGACTGGGCTAAATCCCTTAAAGGCGAAGGCGAAAACGTAAGCAAGCTTGTCGAAAAAGGCAAGAGCAAATTCGTAGGCCATGAAATAATGGGCAAGACTTTGGGCGTTATCGGCTTCGGCGCGATTGGTATTCTCGTGGCGAACGCCGCGGCTGCCCTCGGCATGAACGTAATCGGCGTTGACCCTTTCCTTTCCACGAAGAACGCTTTGCATCTCAATCCTTCCGTAAAGCTTGCGGACAGCCGCGACGAAGTTTTCAAGAACGCGGATTTCATCACCGTACACGTTCCCCTCACCCCCGATACGCGCGGTATGTTCAACGCCGAAACGTATGCTAAGATGAAGGACGGCGCCGTGCTTATCAACAACAGCCGCGGCGAATTGGTTGACGAAGACGCTACCGTTGCAGCGCTTGAAAGCGGTAAGCTTGAAAGATATATTACTGACTTCCCCAGCGATAAGCTTTTCGGCGTAAGGAACGCTATATGCGTTCCCCACCTCGGCGCGAGCACGCCCGAAGCCGAAGACAACTGCGCGGTTATGGCTGCAAGCCAGCTTAAAGACTATATTGAAAACGGCAATATTTTAAACAGCGTAAACTATCCCAACATTTCTATGCCCCGCGGCGGCGCACAAAGACTTTGCGTACATCATCTCACCGCAAATTCCGCGCTTCCGAAGATTCTCGACGTAATCGCCGCAAAGGGCGTTAAGGTTGAAAATATGCAAAACGCTGCAAAGGGCGACTATTCCTATCTTATCTGCGACCTCTCCGCATCTCTCGACGCGGCAAGCCTCAAAAAGATAGGCGCTGTCGATGGCGTTATAAGGGTAAGAACTCTTTGATTTCCCATAATACATAAAGCTTAATCAGCGTATAAAAAATACGGCCTCCGCGCATAATAAATAAAAACGCGGAGGTTTTTTTATGGCAAAGAAAAAGAAGAAAATTGCCCGCCTGACAGAAGAACAGTACAACGCATACATCATGAGCATCAAAGACGACGCTTCGGCGTACAATACGGACGGCAAAATGGTCGTTCCCCCTTCTATCCGCAAGGAAGAAGAAAAAAAGGACTACTGAAAAAGCGGAAGCCGAAGGCTTCCGCTTTCATATCAATAAGAAATATTTTAAAGCAGTATGCAGATTACGCCGCCGCGACCCTCGTTTATAATACGGGTGATTGCGCGGCGCATTTTGTTTTTGACTTCTTCGGACATTCCCATAACCTTGCCCGAAAGTCCGTCCTTTACCATTCCGCGCAGGGATTTGCCGAATACGTTAGTATCCCACATATCTTCGGGATGGGTTTCGAAGCCGTTCATCATTCCCTGGACTATTCCCTCCGACTGCGCCGCCGCGCCCATAATGGGGCTGACTTCCCCGCATACGTCGATTTTTACGATATGATAACTCGGCGCGGTTGCGCGAAGTTTTATACCCACGCTGCCGCCCTGCCTTACCACGGTGGGGCTGTCGAGGGTCATATCGTCGTCTGACGGCTGGACTATTCCATAGCCGTTTACGCGTGCACATTCGAACGCGTCCTTAATTTTATCGTAGCTGCGCTTCGCCTCCGACGTTCCACGCACATAGCGCATAAGTGAAAATTCGTCCGAAAGGCTTTCGCCCGCGATTTCCGAAAGCATTTCGAAGAACACTCCGTCCTTTACTTCCGCGCACATCTTCGCCTTGCCGTCGGCAAGATTCAAAGATATCGAAGGCTCCCCTTTCCAGAATTTACAGTCGGAAAGCACGCTGTCCAGAGCGGAACAATCCTTCATCTTGCTTATGTTCTGCGAAAAACTTTTGATTTTGGAAATCAGCTCGGAAAGCGCAGTGCCTTCCTGCGGCAAAAAACGCATCCACTGCGGTATATCCACATCCAGACCCGTGACGGGGAATTCGAACAGCACGGCGCGGAGAATATCCGTCAGCCCGTCCTCGTCGAGTTCGCGGCAATTTGCGGCAATGCACGCCGCGCCGTATTTTTCTTCGAGTTCGACTTTAAGGCGGCGATTGCTTTCGGCGGCGGGCTCGACGCAATTCAGAATTATAACGTACGGCTTTCCCGATTGTTTAAGGCGCGCAATCGTCTTTTCCTCGGCGGAAACATAGCCCGAACGGGGAATATCCGCAATACTGCCGTCCGTGGTAACCATAATTCCTATGGTCGAATGTTCGGAAATCACCTTTTCGGTGCCGAGTTCGGCGGCGCGCTCGAAAGGCAGCGGCTCGCTGCTCCACGGAGTGTTGACAAGGCGGGGAACCCCGTCCTCCTCGAAGCCCGCAGCCCCCTCGGTGACAAAGCCCACGCAGTCGCAGAAGCGCACCCTTGCAGAGGCGTTGTCTATCTTGACTTCGGCGGCATTCGCCGGCACAAATTTGGGCTCGGTGGTATAAACGCTCTTCCCCGAACCGGATTGGGGAAGCTCGTCAACCATTAAATTGCGGGCGTTACCGTCCGCTACGTTGGGGATTACCAGCCCCGTCATAAATTTATTTATAAGCGTGGATTTACCCGTGCGCGCAGGTCCGACCACTCCTATATAGATATCTCCGCCGCTCCTTTTGGCTATGTCCTCGTAAACATTGTAATCAAGCATAAACGCCTCCGCAAAAACTATGTATAATAGCTT
>CANRAI010000087.1 GCA_947628555.1 uncultured Clostridia bacterium
CAGAAAGATTGACCTGTATTGCGTTTAAGCGGTCGCACTCCTGTTTGCGTATGTGTTGAACCCCGTAAATTTTTGTGGGCTTTTCAAGATAGGGCGCGATTGCCGCAAGCGTTAAAGTTTGGTCGGAAAACGCGGACATATCCGCGCTTCCGCCGTCGAACGACCTTAAAAAATCTATAAATTTAAGGTCGCACTGCAAACTTTCGCGCGACATTCCCGTGACGGAAATATCCGTGCCCAATATTTTATTCGCCGCGTAAAAATAGCATGCCGCCGAAATATCGGTTTCAACCGCGTAGTTTACCGCCGAGAATGAGCCGTTTACGCAATACGTAGCGCCGTTTTTCGAAACTTCGGCGCCGAAAGCCCGCATAACCGATAGGGTCATATCCGCGTAGCTTAAAGAATGGTTGCCCTTAAAGCTTATTTTGAGGGGCTTTTGCGCGCACACGGCGGCGAGAAGCAACGCGGAAAGAAACTGGCTGCTCTCGGTGATATCAACTGTGATTTCACGAATAACCGAGGACGTACCGCGTATTATAAGGGGAAATCCGCCCTTCTCCGAATCTATTTCCGCGCCTGCCGCGCACAAAGAATTTATAAGGGGAGAAATTGAACGCCTTTTCATTCCGTCCGCACAGCCGACAAGGTAATCGCCATCGGAAAAAGCGGCAAGCGCAGTTAAAAAACGCGCTGCCGTGCCTGAATTTCCAACGTTGAACGAAGCTTTCTTTTCGGGAATTTTACCGCCGCATCCCTCTACAAAAATATCCGCTCCGCTTACGGCGATTCCAATTCCCAAAGCTTTCAGACAAGATATCATAGTTGAACTGTCGTCGCAGAGCGATGCGCCATGGAGAACGGATTTTCCCTTTGCAAGCGCGGCGCATACGAGGGCGCGCGCCGTAACGCTTTTGGAACCCGGCACCGTAACTTCGGCATGGTTATTCTTAATTTTTCCGTATATGTTCCGCACTTCGTAAATCATACAATTCATTAAGAAACTTCATACGTCCCGCGTTTTCCGCCTGCGGAGAATATCGCCCGCGTACAGTTTGTAAGGGCAAGGCAAAGTATAAATTTCCTGAACGAGCTTACAGTCGCCGACCTCTTCGCCCGCGCTTGTATATGCCTTTTCAACGGTAAAGGCCTTGCCGAAGCACTCATACGGGGAAAGAATTTCAAGCCTGTCTCCAACCTTAAAACGCCCCCGCATTTCCACTTTTATATTGCCGTTTTCGCAGCCGACGACGTTGCCTATGTAATCGCAATCTCCCTTTGCCTGGCTGTCGGTATAATTGACGGTATTTTCGTTTTTTCCGAGGGCGTACGCCGTGGTATAATCGCGGTGGAAGGCGGTTAAAAGCTCCCTTTCGATTATACCCGAATAGCCGCCGTCAATACATCTGCGGTATGCGTTTATTACCGTCGCGAGGTAGTATTCGCTCTTCATTCTGCCTTCTATTTTAAACGAACGCACGCCCGCCCTCTCCATATCGCCGAGATGGGCGCTCATGTTCAAATCCTTTGAATTCAGAATATACGTGCCCCGTTCGTCCTCCTCCATATCAAGCCACCCGCTGTCCGAAAGTTCGTCAGCCTTGCGTATCTGATAGTTCCAGCGGCACGCCTGCACACATTCGCCGCGGTTGCTTTCCCTGCCTGCGAGATAGTTCGAAAGCAGGCATCTGCCCGAATAAGAAATGCACATGGCGCCGTGCACGAAGGCTTCCAACTCGATTTGCGGAACATATGCGTGGATTTCCGCGATTTCTTCAAGCGAAAGCTCCCTTGCGAGAATGACTCGCGCCGCTCCTTGCTCATACCAGAATTTTACGGCGTATTTGTTTGTAATATTAGCCTGCGTGGAAATATGCACGGGCAGCGCGGGAGCAGATTTTTTTGCCGCGCACAAAACGCCGCTGTCAGAAATTATCGCGGCGTCCGCGCCCGCTTCCCGCAAAAACGCAAAATAATCTTCCATAAGCGCAAGGTCCTTGTTTTTTGCAAAGATATTCGCGGTAACATATACCTTTTTGCCGAGCAAATGAGCGTATTTCACTGCCGCAACCAACTCGTCGCGCGTAAAATTATCGGCAAAAGAACGGAGCGAAAAGTCCTTGCCGCCTATGTACGCCGCGTCCGCGCCGAAGTAAAGCGCCGTTTTAAGTTTTGAAAAGTTGCCCGCAGGGGCTAATAATTCCGACATAACTCAACACGTCCCGACATTTTTTAAATTTTTACGGACATTGCAAGCCCGTTGCCCGCGTTTATTACCACAGTCCTGAATTCGGAATCCGATATGATTGCCGAAAGATATTCCTTTATATGTTCAACGAGCATTTTCCTTTTTTTGGGCGTTTCCCTCTCGCCCGACACGTACCCGTACAGAAGCACGTCGTCGGCAAGAAGCGTTCCGCCGCGCCTCAACAGTCTTTTAAGCTGCGGGATATATTTCACGTACTGCGCCTTTGCGCCGTCGAGAAATATAAAGTCGAACGGGCCCGAAAGTTTCGGCAAAACCTCGGCCGCGTCCCCCGGAATTGCGGATACGCGCCCAATCAAGCCTTGTTTTTCGAAATTTTGCAAGGCTTCGGCATAGAATTTTTCATTCTTTTCAACGGTGGTGATATGCGCATTTTCGCATACGTACAGCATTGCCGAGGCGGAAACACCGACCGCCGTGCCTATTTCGAGTATGTTTTTAGGCTGCAACGCGGAAAGAAGGGCCGTTAAAAAGGTCAGCGTTTCCCTGTCCGAAACGGGAATTTCCCTTAAAGCCGCAAGGCGGAGCATTTCTTCCACCCCGTCATCGAAAAGGGCTTTGTTGAATGGGGCCGTCGGCGTTTCCCTCTCGCCTTCCGACGTATCCTTATGCGCGTAATCGAAATCCATAATCGTTAAGCAAAATCGCCCTATATGTTATAATTCCACGACGACTGGCACAATCATCGGGGATTGTTTTGTCTTTTTGTAGAGATAATTTTTAAGGTTGCGCTTTATTATTTTTTTCAGTTCGTCAACGTTGCCGCGGTATAAATCGTAGCCCGAAATCGCACGGTTTATAACCTCGCGCATCTCCTTATTGTAGTCGCGGTGGAAATCGAACACGAACCCGCGGGAATTTATGGCGGGCTCGCCTATAACGACGTTACCCGAGACGGCTACGGAAACTATAAACAGTCCTTCCGCCGCAAGCTGCCGCCTGTCCTCTATTACGGTCGAAGCCTTTTCGTCCTCTATTCCCTCGCCGTCGATAAGTCTGCTTCCCGAGGGTACGTCCTCCGCCCTGCGTATGCCCCCTCTCGCAGTTATCTCCACGCAGTTACCTATATCGGGAATGAAGATATGGCTTTCCGCAAGCCCCAGCTCTGCGGCGAGCGCCGCGTGTTTTTTAAGGTGACGGTATTCTCCGTGGACGGGGATGAAATATGCGGGTTTCAAAAGCCTGTGGATAAGTTTGTGTTCCTCGCGGCAGGCATGCCCCGAAACATGGATGTTCTGCAAACTTTCATACACGACTTCGGCGCCCTTTCTATATAAATTATCTATGGTCTTGTAAATGAATTTTTCATTACCCGGAATGGGCGAGGCGGAAATTATCACCGTGTCGTTATCGCCCACGGTTACGTTGGGATAATCGCCCGCCGCCATACGGGTAAGCGCGCTCATAGGCTCTCCCTGGCTGCCCGTGGATACTATTACTATTTCGCCGTCGCGGAAATTTTTCATCCGAGAAACATCGACAAGCACGTCGTCGGGAATTTTCAGTTCACCTATTTTTTCCGCGGCGTCAACCACGTTGAGCATGCTTCGCCCTGACAGCACGACTTTCCGGCGGTGCTTGACGGCAAGGTCAACTATCTGCTGCAATCTGTGCACATTGGAAGCGAACGTGGCGATTATGATGCGGCGCGAGAAATTTTCGGTAAAAAGCCTGTCGAGCGTAGAACCTACTACCGTTTCGCTCATGGTATAACCGGGGCGTTCGATATTCGTGCTTTCGCCGAGATATAACAAAACGCCGTCCGCGCCTATGTCGGAAATAGTCTTTAAATCTATGGGCTGACCCGCGACGGGCGTCAAATCGATTTTGAAGTCTCCGCTGTGGAAAATAGTGCCCTGCGGCGTATTAACGGCGAGCGCGAGCGAACCCGCAATAGAGTGGTTAACGTTTATAAAGCGCACCGAAAAACAGCCTAAATTTATAACCTGACCCGGCTGAACCACCTGCGTCTGCACGTCGTTCAGGCGATGTTCGCGCAACTTGTTATCCACCAAGGCAAGGGTAAGCTGGGTGCCTATAACTGTGGTTTTAAGCTCTTTGAGAAGATAGGGCACGCCGCCTATATGGTCCTCGTGACCG
>CANRAI010000088.1 GCA_947628555.1 uncultured Clostridia bacterium
ATTATGCGGGCAAAACGGCGGTTGCGGCTACAAACCTTATTTTTCCGATGATAATAATCCTCGGTGCGATAGGCTTTATGCTCGGTTCGGGCGGAAGCGCGCTGGTTTCCAAAACTTTGGGCGAGGGCGACAAAAAGCGTGCTAACGAATACTTTTCGCTTATAGTTTATTTCACGGCGGGCATAGGTATAGCGATAGCCGTAGCGGGCGTTCTCGCCGTGCCCGCGTGCGTAAAATTGCTGGCACATACCGACGGCGGGGAGCTTTACGATTACTGCGTGTTGTACGGCAGAATCCTGCTTGCTGGTCAGCCTTTTTTCATTTTACAGAATATGTTCCAAAGTTTCTTCGTCACGGCTGAAAAACCCCGCCTCGGTCTGCTTGTGACGGTGGGGGCGGGGGTTATGAATATGGCGCTCGACGCAATTCTCGTCGCCGGGTTCGGGCTTGGGCTTGCAGGCGCGGCGTGGGCGACCTTTGCCAGCCAGGTTTTCGGCGGGGTCGCGCCGTTATTCTATTTCTCGTTTAAAAACAGCGGACTTTTGCGCTTTACTAAAACAAAATTCTATTTCCGCGCGCTTTTAAAATCTGCAACGAACGGCTCGTCCGAATTTTTGTCCAACGTTTCGTCCTCGGTGGTAATGCTACTGTATAACGAACAGATTATCAAGCTTGCAGGCGAGGACGGCGTCGCCGCATACGCCGCAATAGGGTACGTATGCATGATTTTCTTCTCTATTTTCGTCGGCTTTTCGGTGGGGAGCGTGCCCGTCATTGGCTATAACTACGGCGCGCAGAACAGAGAGGAGCTTAAAAATCTGTTTCGCAAGGGGCTTGTCGTTACCACTGTTTCGGGAATTTTAATGACCGCGCTCGCCGAAGCCTGCGCCGTGCCGCTTGTAAGCGTTTTCAGATATTCGGAAAGCCTTACGCAAATGACCTTGCGCGGGCATTGCATTTATTCGGTATGCTATCTTATAGCGGGCTATGGGTTTTTCGGTTCGGCGCTTTTCACCGCGCTTAACAACGGGCTTGTTTCGGGAATTATTTCCTTTGTCCGTTCGCTTGTGCTTAAAATTATTTGCATATTGGTTCTGCCTGTTTTTTGGGGGCTGGACGGAGTTTGGATATCCTCTTTCGCGTCCGAACTTCTGGCGCTTATCGTTACCGTATCGTTCGTGTGCACGTACAGAAAGCGCTACGGGTATATGTAAAGAAAAGCTAATGGATAAGTAAATCAGATTTGGGCGGGTACTTCCTGCGTTGTTTTGGTCTTTCCGTTTAAGGGGGAGTATTCCACCGAAGCGACCGTCGCGGCGAAAATTTCGGTTGCGCCCGCTTTTTTAAGACTGTTTGAAAGGGCGTTCATCGTCGCGCCCGTGGTAAGAACGTCGTCAACGATAAGTAAAACTTTCCCCTTGACGGTCTTTTTATCCGATTTAAAACACTCCGAAAGATTCTTTTCGCGCTCGGCTCGGTTAAGTTCCTTTTGCTCGGGCGTTTCTTTCATTTTTACCGCAGCTTTGTCAAGTACGGGGACGCCCGTCTTTTCGGAAATTTTGTTTGCAAGGAGTTTCGCTTGGTTATAACCCCGCCTTAACTGCGCCTTCTCGGTCATGGGAACATAGACTATGCCGTCCGCGCGCGGTAGGGTGCTTATTTTCGGCGCAAGCAATTGGGCGAAATAGTCGGAAAGATACGCGCCGCCGTTTTTGAATTTGTAGATAAGCCGCACCGCGCCGTCCTTGTAATTCAGCGCGGATACGGCTTTTTTAAATTTCGGCAAATTGGATTTACATTCAATACATATCTCGCTTTTTGCCGTTTTTCTGCCGCAGACGGGACAAGTTTCGCCGTCGTTATACTCAACTGTTTCCGCACAGTCGGGGCAGAGCCTGCCGCCGAAAATTTCTATACCGCATATTTCGCAGGTGAAATCTTGCGGGAAGAAAGTTTCCGCCAGAAGTTTTCCGAATTTTTGCGCTTTTGTTTTCATAACGCTCACCGTTTCAATTATATAATCCGTTCAACGTCTTTGTCAAGGGAAGAAAATTTGGGCGCGCCCGCGAAATTTCGCGGGCGCGCCATTTAAAATTTTACAATACTTTTAAAGTTTTGAAAGTTCGAAAAGATTTGCGTCTTTTATGTAATCCGCGGCTTTGGACTTATCCGAAAGCAATCCCGCATCTACCCCGCGGTAAATCGGCTGACCTTCACGCCTGTAAAGCCAATGCGCAGTGTTGTTGAACGTTACGGAATTAAGCTGCGTGCAGCCCGTGAAAGCGTGTTCTGCAATCTTCTTGCACGCAGAACCTATCGTCGCCTCGGTAATGCCGCTACATCCGTTGAAAGCGTACTTGCCTATTCCCGTTATGCTGTCGGGCGTTACGACGGAAGTTATACTCTCCAATTTATAGAATGTATAGTCGGCAATCACAAGCGTGCCCTCTTTAATGTTGACGTCGCCTTTGGCTTTTTCGCCGCCTACCACCGCAAAACAGTGTTCCTTGCTTTCGTCTTTAAGGTAAAGCACGCCGTCGTCCCAATTTGCGTCGGTAGTGTAGTAGAGGCTGCCCTTAAAGGCGTCGCGCCCTATTTCGGCAAGTTTACTTCCTTTCGCAACCGTGACGGTGGCAAGCTGGGCGCAGTCCGCAAAGGCGTTGTCGCCTATTTTGGTTACGCTTGCGGGGATATGTATGGTCTTTATCCCGGTACCTCTGAACGTGTTGGCGGGAATAGCCGTAACTCCGTCCGGTATAGTAATTTCGTCGTGCGCCTGGTCAATATGCAGGTTTTCGGCATAAGCCAAAGGAGAGGAATAGTCGTTCACGAAGTGTATCTTCGTCCAACCCCCGAAGTCGCCTTTAAATTCTACGTCTTTAAGGGCAGTGCAATTCAGGAAAGCGTCCGCGTCGATATGAATCAATTCCTTGGGAAGGACGACCTTAGTAACGGATTTGCAGTCCTTGAAGGCTTCCACGCCTATGGTAAGCGTGCCGTCGCGGACAGTAAATACGTTTGACGCCTCGCTCTTTACCTTTATAAGATGCTTGCCTATGTAAAGCGCCTTGGTATCCGTCCAGTTAGCGGCGTTCTTGTAGTAAGCAGTTCCGTCGAACGCGCGCGCGCCTATAAATTCAAGCCCTTCCGAAAGCTTTATGTCGGAAAGTTCTTTGCAGTCGGAGAACGCGTACTCGCCTATCGTTTGAAGTGTAGCGGGAAGATTTTGGGCGGATTGAAGGCGCGTGCACCCCCTGAACGCGTAACTTCCAATAGTTTTAAGGTAGGGAGTGTAATCGTTTCCTTCCTCGTTTCTTACCGTAACCTTTTTAAGGTTTGTGCAGTTTAAAAACGCGCTGCTGCCGATTGTTTCGAGATTTTCGGGAAGAATAACTTCTTCGACGTATTTATTGCTTGCAAAGCCGCCGAGCTGGGAGTTGTAAATTTTAGTTGATATTTCTCTTACGGGTTTGCCGTCGTGAAATTCGGGAATCTCTATCTTTTTCGCTTGGCGGACGTTTCTGTCATGCCAAACGATGCAGTATGTGTTTGTGGGGTCGTCAAAATACACAAGTCCGTCATGTTTGCAAACCGAACAGAAATTGCTTTGCGAATAATCGTGGGCGTCGTTTACGTTCAATCCACATTCCGAGCATTTTGCGCTGTGGCTTCCGTCGGTTATCTGAATTTCCGTCCATTTATGGCCGTACCCGCCGTCGCTGTAAGTTATCTTTATATTGCTACATTCGCGGCAGACGCTTTTTGTGTAACCTTTTTCGGTGCAAGTTGCCTCGTGCACCTCTACGTCGTAATGACATTCGTCTTTTTCGGTCGTTTTGCAGGCTGTACACGTGCGGTAGTGCGTTCCCTCTTTTTCAAGCTGCCAGTTGCCCCATTTATGTTCGAGTTGTTTTAATTCGACCGTTTCGGAGTACAGACATTTTTCGCAGACGTCCGTCTTGCTGCCCGTGTAATTGCAAGTGGGAGCTCTTTCGGACGAAACAAATTCACATTCTTCCTTTTCTTGAACGTCACAGCCTATGCGCTGGCAGGTGCGGACGTGCTTATCTACGCCGTCCTTTTCGATATGGGTGTACCCGCCGAAATCGTGCCCCAATTTGTCAATATCAATCCTTTGCGCCTTTCTATTACATTTCTCACATTCCAAATAGGAATAGCCCGCTTCTTCGCAAGTGGCATCTTTTGAAACTTTTTCGAGATTGCAGTTGAAGGTTTCTTTTGCCGTACAGCCGCTGTTTTGGCAACTGTGGGTATGGCAATAGAAACTTGCCGACTGGTCATAGGGATTGTAAATCGATGTCCATTTCCCCCAATTATG
>CANRAI010000089.1 GCA_947628555.1 uncultured Clostridia bacterium
TGCGGATAGAAGAACTTATAAATTACTTCAACTACGATTTTGCCGCGCCCGAGGAAAAGGCTGTTGCGGTAAGCGGATATATCGGTGAATGTCCGTGGAATGAAAGCCATAAACTTGTTCTTGCGGGAATCAAGACCGCAGAGATGAAAATCGATTCCACTAACGGAAATTATGTGTTTCTTATAGACGTGTCCGGCTCGATGTCGGGCGACAACAGGCTAGGACTTGCCAAAAAAGGGCTTCTGAAACTTGTGAACGGTCTTGGCGAAGGCGACAAAATTTCCATTGTCACGTATGCGAGCGGCGTATCAACTCTGTTGGACGGCGGCGAATGTTCGGAAAGCGGAAAAGAAGAAGTCAGAAACAAGATAAACAATCTGAAAGCGGGCGGTTCGACTTTCGGAAGCGGCGGCTTGCAGAGAGCATACGAAGTTGCTGAAAAGAATTACATTACGGGAGGAAACAACCGCGTCATAATTATCTCCGACGGCGATTTCAACGTGGGAATATCCGACAGGGACGATATGATGGAATACATTTCGGGAAAGACCGTAGGGAATAAAAGCGTATATCTTTCCGTTCTCGGCGTGGGCATGGGGAATATGCGCGACGATATGCTTGAAACGCTTGCGCGACACGGGAACGGCAACTACGCCTATCTTGACAACGAAACCGAAGCCGAAAAAGTTTTATGCCACGAGCTCAACGGCACGCTTATGACAGTCGCAAAAGACGCGAAAGCGGGCGTGACATTCACGGAACAAGTGAAAAAATACAGGCTTATCGGATACGACACTAAGATTATTTCAAAGGACGAATTTGAAGACGACACTATGGACGCGGGAGAAATAGGTAGCAACCTGTGCGTTGCGGCGCTTTACGAGGTAGAACTTCAAGAAAACGCCGAAGGAAACATAGCCGAAATAGAAGTAAAATTCAAGGATGTGCGCGGCGAAACGGAAATTTCCGACAGCGTAAAAGCCGAAATTGGCGTTGACGGCGAAAGTTGCGACGATTTGAAATTTATCGCCTGCGTAGCCGAATTCGGGCTGGTATTAAGGCAGTCGAAATACGCCGAAAACGCAAACATGTCCTCTGTTTTAACGCGGCTTGACGGACTTAACGAATATGTGGAAAGGGATATCTACCGTCTTTCGTTCAGAACGCTTGCCGCGAAAGCGAGTGAAAGATATACGAGAGTAAAGGAATAACCCTCATAAAACATACAGCCGCCCGCGGATTTTTCAATCCGCGGGCGGCCTTTTTATTGTTATTTTTACCGAATTTTAAAATTTTCAAAACGCGGCCCGTTCACCGCGCCCGCCCCCCTGACGGCGGTTAATACATTACTATGTATGCGTCGCGTTCGGCGCCGACCGATACGTACTTTATTTTGCACTCGCATAGTTTTTCGAGAAGGGTAATGTATTCAAGCGCTTCCTTGGGAAGTTCTTCCTTTTTGCGGCACTTGGAAATATCGCAATGCCAGCCCTTAACTTTTTCGAAAACGGGTTCGCAATCTTCTAACACGTCGGTGAAGGGAAATTCGTCGATAAGCCGTCCGTTCAAATTATAGCGGGTGCAAATTTCTATTTCCTCATAGTCGTCGAGGACGTCAAGTTTGGTAAGCGCTATTTCGTCCGCCCCCTGGCAGCGTATGCCGTAGCGCGAAGCGACAGCGTCGAAAGGTCCTACTCTCCTCGGTCTGCCCGTAGCCGCGCCGTATTCGCCGCCCAGCTCGCGCAGCCTTTCCGCCTTTTTGCCAAAGTATTCGCAGGTGAAAGGGCCGCCGCCCACGCAGCTTGAATAAGCCTTCATAATTCCTATCGAATTATCGAGCTTTAAGTTCGGGATACCCGCGCCTATCGGTGCGTAAGCCGCTATCGTCGAGGACGACGAGGTATAGGGAACTATGCCGTAATCTATATCCCTCAAAGCGCCCAGCTGGGCTTCGAACATTATGTTCTTGCCGGCTTTGTTCGCCTCGTTGAGATACACGCCCGTATCTATTATGTATTCTTTAAGCGGTTTGCCGTACGTTTCGAAATATTCTACCATATCCTCTACGCGGACGGGCTCGAAACCGTAAGCCTTTATGGTCATGTTCTTCCAGGCAACTACGTCGGGAAGGCGTTTATATAAAAGCTCGGTATTCAAAAGCTCGCCCATGCGGAAAGCCTTTTTCATATACTTATCGGCGTAAACGGGAGAAATTCCGCGGCGGGTAGAGCCGTACGGTTTGCCCGTAGCCTTTGTAAGACGGTCCTCTTCCATAATGTCCTGCAAGACATGATAGGGCATAGTGATTATGGCTTTATCGCTGATTTTAAGGTTTTCGGGAGTAATTTTTATACCGCTTGCCCGCAGCTTTTCGATTTCGCCGCAGAGGTGCTTTATATCCACCACCATTCCGCAGCCCATGACGTTTACAACGTTTTCACGCAGAATACCCGACGGAAGCAGATTCAAAACAAATTTGCCCTTGTCGTTTATTACCGTATGCCCCGCATTATTTCCGCCCTGATAACGGCAAACAACGTCGAATTTTTCGGACAGAAGGTCAACCATTCTGCCCTTGCCTTCGTCGCCCCAGTTTATCCCACATATACTTGTAAGCATTTTATTGCTCCTTAAATGAATTTCGAGCTTTAAATATCCTTGCGCAGTTTTTCGGCAAGCATTACTATTTTATTATATTACAAAACCCAAGATTAGTCAAGCTAATTTTTATCGCCGCTTTTATCGCCATTATCGCCGCGGTCCTCGAAGCCGGCGGGTTTTATCACGTGTGAATTTTTAACGTCGTTGCGCATTTCGGACGGGTCGGCAGCCACTATTCCCCTCTGCAATTTATCGTAGCCGTGCTTTTTGCGGATTTCATCTACGGTTCGCTCAACTGTTTCAAGTTTTTTATAGCTGCCGAAACTTTCGTCGAATGTTACCTGCGAAGCTCCGTTGTCAAAACCGGAAACGGCGACGCCCAAAGCGCGCACTTTGAAAGGAGGCTTGAAATTTTCCTTGAAAAGTTCGAACGCATGACGGGCAATTTCCGAACACAGCGCGGTATGCCGCACTTTTTTCTGCACCGTAAAGCTGTTTAACCCGCTGTCCCGCACCCAGAGGTGAACGGTGTCCGCAAGCCCCTGCTCCGTTTCACGCAGGCGCGCCGCTACGCTTTCCGAAAGCACGTACAGGCGGCGTTCCACGCCTTCGTAAGAGAGTATATCCTCGGGATACGTCGAAGAATTGCTTATGGACTTATATTCACGCCTTTCGTCCATATGTTTGACGGGTTCGTCGTCGCCGCCGCGCGCGTATCTTAAAAGCGTTTCGCCTATTTTACCGAAATTGCTCCGCATAACCGCGTCGTCGGCTTCCGCAAGCCTGCCTATGGTCGTAAGCCCCATAGCGCGAAGTTTTCGGGTCGTCGCCTTGCCGACGAAAAGCAAATCTTCTACGGGCAGCCCCGATACAACTTCTTTATAGTTTAGATATGAAATTACCGTAGTGCCGTCGGGTTTTTTCAGGTCGCTGCCGAGCTTTGCGAAAACTTTGTTGAACGACACTCCGCAGGAAACGGTTATGCCCAGCTCCCTTTTTACCTCTTCCCGTATTGTATCCCCCAAAAAACGCAGATATTCGTCTGTAAAGTGTTCTTCGCCGTCCGCCACGGCCGTTTTGGGTTCGAATTTCGGGAAAATCAAAGTGGAACGGGTTACGTCAAGCCAACATTCGTCTATGCCGAAGCCCTCTATAAGGTCGGTATAGCGCGCGTAAATCGCCCTGACCCTGCGGGAATAATCCATATATCTGTCGAAGTGGGGGGGCACGGTGATAATACCGGGGCATTTCTTCTGGGCCTGCCACACGGTATCCCCCGTTTTCACGCCCATACGCTTGGCTTCTTCGCTTTTAGCAAGGACAATCCCCTTGCGTTCTTCCTTGTTCCCGCATACAGCCACGGGCTTACCCGCAAGCGCGGGGTTGAAAAGCCGTTCGACTGAGGCGTAAAAGTTATTCAAATCGGAATGAATTACTATCCGTTCCATATAATTTACTTAGTAAGCGAGGCGCAGAGGCCGTCCAGCACGCCGAAAAACTTCGGAAAGGTTTTGGAAACGACTTCCGCGTTCTCTATCTTAATTCCGTCGGCGCGCAATCCCGTGAGCGCGAACGCCATTGCGACTCGGTGGTCGCCGAACGTCCCGATTACGGCGGGCCTGGGCTGCGAGGGGTAAATTTCAACTCCGTCGGCACATTGTTCGCAACGCACGCCCATTGCAGAAAGATTGACCTGTATTGCGTTTAAGCGGTCGCACTCCTGTTTGCGTATGTG
>CANRAI010000090.1 GCA_947628555.1 uncultured Clostridia bacterium
GTGCGGACTGTTCTGCACCTGCACCCTGCCGTTGCGGCTTATAAAGCCGCAGTGCTGCCCCTGCAAAAAAATCTTTCCGAAAAAGCACAGGAAATTTACCGCGCGCTTTGCAAACGCTTCCCCGTAACCTTTGACTCTGCGGGTTCGATTGGCAAACGCTACCGCAGACAGGACGAAATAGGCACGCCCTTCTGCATAACGATAGACTTCGATACTCTTGAAGACGGCACTGTCACCGTGCGCGACAGGGACAGCATGGAACAGATACGCCTTAAAATTGAAGAACTTGCCGCCTATATTGAAAAGGCATTGGAATTTTGATTAAATTTTAATTTGCAATATTTAAATTTAATTCGCCGTTATGCGTAACTGTTTAAGCATACGTAATCGTTTTAAAAGCAATTTTTAATCGCGAAAAGCCGCAGGGGGCGCAAATTTTGCGCCCCCTGCGGCTTATTGATTACATCTTTGCCGAAACAAACTAAACCAGTTCCTTCACGTTAATTAAGCCTTTTTATATTGCCATTTAGATTTCCTCTTCGTCGGAAGACGCGGCTATGTACTTATCCAGCACCTTTTTGCCGAGTTTGGTTCCCATACACATAATGCGTTCTTTAAACGTCTTTTTCTTCTCTTCCTCGACAGTGCCCTCAAAATGCAGGTCGCGGCAGGGGTCGAAAACTATATAACCACATTCCGCGGCATAGGCGAAAACGCTTTTAAGCACTCCTTCCAGCACGGGGCGCACCGACTCTTCCGCATTTTCCGCAAGTTCCAGAAGCTGTACGGGCTTGACGGAACAGATTTTCTTTTTGCCGATAGCGGGGATTATGGTCGTATCTATAACCGTGCCTATCGTTTCGATGTGTTTTTTCGCAATTCTGTGGTTAGAGCCTTTCAAAGGCTTATCCGACGCCGCAAGATTGTACCATTCGAGCACGACGGTAGATACACGCACTTTCACCTTTACGGGGGAAAGCAGCCAGCGAATAAATCTTAACAGTCCGCCGAAAAACAGAGGTACAGCCTGAACCGTTATGGTAACGACCGAAAATACGACCACGGATATATCCATTGCTACGTGCGCGGGCGCGGCGTCCGTTGCGCAAAGGACAATCGCGGCGATTGAAATTGCAATGGAAAGAAGCCGTACGATAAGCCTGAAAATTTTAAGCGTACAATTCAGTTTCCGAATATTTTTTGCGCTCGCCCTAAAACAGACAAAGGCAAAAATCACAACTATCGACGCTATTACGGCGTACGCGCCCGCAAGGCAGTAAAGCACGACTTCCGTGCCCAGCGAAAGCTTGCCGTACAGGCTTGTAAATATCACGAAAGTCACGTAAAGCGCCGTAAACAACGCGCTTATTATAAAGGTTATTACGTTTATCCTGCGCGCGATTACGGCGCGGTTTGCATAGACATTTTTTATAAAGGTCCGCAAGTCGAAAACGTCCTTAGCGAGAGTGAACGTCTCCTCTGCTGATATAGTATGGCGTATCTTTTTTTCTTCCTCGTCCATATTTCACCTTTGGCTATAAATTGCGACATTCGGGCGCTTCCGCGCCCCAATACTTCCGAAAATATTATATCATATCCGCGTACTCGCTGTAAAGGTCTTCGAGCTCGTTTTTAATACGGTAAAGTTTGTCAGAAAGCATTTGCACTTTTTTATAGTCGGAAATTACCGCCGGGTCGGCAAGTTCCGAATTTATCTGCGCTTCTTCCCCTTCCAGCTTGGAAATTTCAGCCTCTATAAACTTGATTTTCTCCTTTTTGCGCGCCTCCTCGGCGCGTTCCTTTTTGGAACGGTACCCTTCGATTTTTTTCGCCTCGTACCCGTCATATCTCGCCCGCTCCTCCTCGCGCCTTAACGCCTCGCGAAGGGCGGCTTTGGTTTTATTGAAATTTTCGTAATTGCCCGCATACGTGTTGAGTTTTCCCTTTTCAAGCTCAACTATTTTGTCCGCGAGGGCGGCTATGAAATACCTGTCGTGCGACACAAAAACCAAAGTGCCGTCAAATTCTTTAAGCGCCTTTTCAAGACTTTCGCGCGCGGGAAGGTCAAGGTGGTTGGTAGGCTCGTCAAGCAAAAGAAAATTGGCGTTATCGCTTTGGAGTATGCAAAGCGCAAGCTTTGCGCGTTCGCCGCCCGAAAGGCTTCCCACTTTCTTCGGCATATCTTCCCCGAACAAGCCCGAACGGGCAAGCATTGCGCGGATTTCCGTCTGCGAAGCGCCCACGTGTCTTTCCCACAGTTCGGCAAGCACCGTGTTTTCGGGGTTCAGGTTAAGCCCCTCCTGATCGAAAAGCGCGATTTTTACGTTACGTCCGCGTTCTATTTGCGGATTTCCGCCGAATATCGCCTTTAAAAGCGTAGTCTTGCCCGTACCGTTTTCACCCACTACGGCAATTTTATCGCCGCGCCTAACCGTCATTTCCCCGCCGTTTATAAGTTCTTTTCCGCCCGCGCGGAGTTCGAGATTTTTGATTGTAAGCACGTTTTCGTATGGCTGCTGCGAATAAACGAAGCGGAAAGCGGGCGGCTTGGGCGGAACATAGGGCTTTTCGGGCAGCGTTAATTTTTCCAACTGTTTCACCCTGCTCTGCGCCGATTTCGCGGTGGTGGCGCGCACTATGTTTCTATCCACAAAGTCTTGAAGTTTCGCCCTCTCCTCTATACAAGCTTCGTACTCTTTTAAAAGACGGGCGGTTTGTTCCTCCTTCAAAACTTTATATTTCGAGTAATTTCCCGTGAACGTGTTGAGTTTTCCGTTTTCGAGTTCCAAAATTCTGGCGCATATCCGGTCCAGAAAATACCTGTCGTGCGACACTACAATAAGCGCGCCGCGGAAGGTCTGCAAATAATCTTCAAGCCAGAAAAGCGTGGATATGTCAAGGTGGTTTGTCGGCTCGTCAAGTATCAGAAGGTCCGGACTTTCCAAAAGGAGACGGGCAAGCTTCAAACGCGTTTTTTCACCGCCCGACATAGTGTCGATGACCTGCCCGTAGCAATCCTTAAAGCTCATACCGTTAAGCACGGTTTTTATGGTTACGTCCGCGTTGTAGCTGTTGCGCGCGGAAATAAATTTGTTAAGGCTTTCGATTTTTTCCGAAATAACGGAATAATCCCTGCTTCCCTCTTTCGCCGCCGCAAGCTTTAAGGAAAGCTCCGCAAGCCTTTCAACGGCGGAAAAGTCCTCTTTTAAGACTTCTTTCATCTCTTCATAGACCGTGTTCCCCGAAGAATAGCCGCCGTTCTGCGCAAGATAGCCTATGCGTATCCCGTTTTTCCGCACAATATCGCCGCCGTCGGGCGAAAGCTCGTCCAACGCAAGCCTTAAAAGCGTGGTTTTACCTTCGCCGTTAGCGCCTATAAGCCCTGCGCGCTCCCCTTCGTTTATGGAAAAGGAAACGTTTGAAAATATTAAGTTTTCGCCGTAACCAAAGGCGACGTTTTCAAAAGAAATCAACATACGTATTGCGTTTTTTTAATAATCCCAGTCGGGTATATACTCCTTTTCCGCGCTTGAAAAATCCTGCAAAAAAACGTTTTTAAGCCCGCACTCTTCGACCGCGGCAAGCACTTTCGAATATTCCCGCCGCGTTATTTTTCTCTGCAATTCCTTGAAGTTTTCTATCTCTCCGTAGGGCGTGTATTGACTCATAAGCGAAAAATATACGTCGTTTTCAAGCGTTGAAAGGAATCTTACGACGTTCACGCTGTCATATGCCGCCATGGGGAGAATCAGGTGCCGCACGATACAGCCCGAAAGCATTTTGCCGTCCTGCATTTTGAGCGGCTTTTTCGCCATAAATTTAACTGCGGGAAGGGCGAATTCAGCATAATTTTCGCGGGACGTATAGCGTTTTGCAAGCATGGGGTCGAGAAATTTTAAATCGGTAAGCCAAATATCGGCGATTTTATCCGCCCGCGCCAAATCTTCAACGTTTTCATAGCCGTGCGTGTTATAGACGACGGGAATTTTCGGGCGGTATATCGAAACCGCCCTCTCTATATCCAAAAGATAATGTGTGGGATTTACCAAATTTATGTTATCCGCGCCCATATCTTCAAGTTCTTTGAAAATCCCCGCAAGTTCCTCGGCTGAAATTTCTTTTCCGCGCATATTACGCGACAGCTCGAAATTCTGGCAGAAAACGCATTTTAAAGAACAGCCGCAAAAAAATATGCAGCCGCTTCCGTTTTTATAGGAAATGCACGGTTCTTCATAGGGATGAAGATAGTATTTTGCGATTTTAATACCTTTGACGCCGCAAGCTCCGG
>CANRAI010000091.1 GCA_947628555.1 uncultured Clostridia bacterium
AGGGCTCAATTACCCAGATTCCCATTCTTACGATGCCCGAGGACGATAAAACGCACCCCATACCCGACCTTACGGGTTATATTACGGAGGGGCAGATAATTCTTTCCCGCGATTTGTACAAAAAAGGTCTTAATCCGCCCATCGACGTTCTTCCCTCGCTTTCACGTCTGAAAGACAAGGGCATAGGTAAGGGCAAAACGCGCGAGGACCATGCGGATACGCTGAACCAGCTTTTTGCGGCTTATGCGCGCGGCAAAGAATGTAAGGAACTTTCCGCTATTTTGGGTGAAGCCGCCCTTTCTGACGTGGATAAACTTTACGCGAAATTTGCGGAAGAGTTTGAAAAGCAATATGTAAACCAGGGCTTCGATACGGACAGACCCATTGAGGAAACGCTGGATTTGGGCTGGAAGCTTTTGAAGATACTGCCTGTCGGCGAATTGAAACGAATAAGACAGGATTATATAGACAAATACTTAAACAGGGAGTAAAATGGCAAGGTTAAACGTAAACCCCACCCGAATGGAGCTGAAAAAGCTTAAAGCGCGGCTGGCGACCGCCGTGCGCGGGCATAAGCTGTTAAAGGATAAATCGGACGAAATGGTACGCCGTTTCACCGTCATTCTGCGCGAGGATAAGCGCCTGCGCGGAGAGGTGGAATCGGAACTTTCCGAAACCTTGAAGCAATTTTCCGTTGCGCGCTCCGTCACGCCTTCTTACAGCGCGGAGACGGCTTTCGCCATGCCTACGGTCGCCGTTAAAGCTGACTGCGGCATGCAGAGCATAATGGGCGTTGACGTGCCTAAAATCGAACTTTCGGAGGAAGTGCGTTCCGAAGGGCTCCCTTACGCCTATTCGGAAATCACAAGCGAAGCGGATTATTCCGTAAGCAAAATTTCCGCGTTGCTGCCGAGGCTTTTAAAGCTTGCCGAAGTGGAAAAGGCAGTGCGATTGCTCGCAGACGAAATAGAGCGGAATAAGCGCCGCGTAAACGCGCTGGAATATATAATGATACCCCAGCTGGAAGAAACAATAAAATACATCCGCGACAAGCTGGACGAAAACGAGCGCGCCGCCGTCGTAAGGCTTATGAAAGTTAAGGGCAACGCGCAATAACTTAATACCTACCCGTGTTTTCGGGAAAAGTAAGCCGCAGGCGTTTTGAAAAACGCCTGCGGCTTTTAAAAATCAAAACCTTATTTTGCGTTCGGATAAACGCGCGGTCCGAATATAGTCGTCCCTACGCGTATCATATTGCTGCCACATTCCACACACAGCTTCCAATCCCCGCTCATTCCCATGGAAAGATATCTGAAATTTCCGTCTTTCGCGCGCAGTTCGTCGTAGGCGGCGCGCGTCTTTAACGCAAGCGACCTTAACAGCTTTTCGTCGTCGGTAAAGGGCAGCATCGCCATAATCCCCTCTATTTTCAGCGCGGGCAGTAGCTTTATTTTTTCATAAGCTCCGATAATTTCTTCGAAGGAAAAGCCGCCTTTCGTCTCCTCGTTTCCGGCGTTTATCTGTAAAAGCACGTTCGAGACAACGCCCGCCGCCGCACTCTTTTTGGAAAGCTCTTCGGCGAGTTCAAGTCTGTCGCAAGATTGATACAGGTCGCATTTTCCCAGAAGATATTTTATTTTATTTGTCTGCAAATGCCCGATAAAATGTCGGCGGGGCGCGCCCTCTATCGCCGCGTATTTATCGCGGAATTCCTGCACGTGATTGTCGCCGATTTCCCTTATCCCCGCGGCAATAGCCTCGTTTATAGCGGGTACGTCCTGCGTTTTTACCGCCGCAACCACCGTCACGGGCTCCCCGAACGGATTTTTTTCGGGCACTTCTTTAAGTAATTTTTGAACGTTTTCGGTTATCATATAATTTTCCTTTTTGCTTAAAGTTATTGTAGAATAAAAATTCCGAATAGTCAACGTTTTGGGCGGTATTAAAGCGGGGATATTGACATTTTTCCGCGGCTGTGGTAATATGTAGCAAGGTGATAAAATGAATAATAAATATAATTTGATTTCAGCTATACTTTATTTTGTTTGCGCTGCGGTCCTGGCGGGAATTGCGGTTTTTTATTTCTTAAAAGGAAATACCGCTTCGGGCGCCATTTTTATTGTGGTTGCGGCGCTTTGTATTCTCTATGCCGTCTTTAAGATTTTCAAATACAGGAAGTCGAAAGAAGAGCCCAAAGAGGAAGAGCCGAAGGACAAACGCGGATTTTTGTAAGAGCTGGGATTTATGGCTCATAACGTAATCGCGGAAAATGTTTTGGACGGCGAAATCGCTTCGAACGACGTGTGCGCGGCGCAAAAAGGTGGTGGAAGCGGCGGAAACTTCCAAACCGTTGTGGAGACGATGCACAAATATCTGCAATCCCTGCCCCAAGAACAATAAATAACAGCAAGGTTAATTATTTAAAGCCGCCGCGCGGGTTTCAGCCCGCGCGGCGGCGTTTTTATAAATGTTTTCATATATTTTAGATAATTCCCGATAAATTTACGGCGCTAAAAATTAAGCCCTTTGCGACCGTATTCCGATTAAAAATCAATCCCCGGCCTTAAACAGATTTTTAATCATCGTGTTTACGTACAGCACGGGCACTATGGAAATTTTGTCGGCGTATTTTGCCACGGATTTCATATTTTTTGCGGGCACAAGCACCTTTTTAAAGCCCATTTTAACACATTCTGCGACCCGTTTTTCGCACCCGCTCACGGCGCGTACTTCGCCCGTTAAGCCTACTTCGCCGAAAACCGCCGCAAACTTGTCTATCGGCTGCCCGAAATGCGCCGAAGCCAGCGCGGCGCACACTGCCAAATCGCAGGCGGGCTCGTTAAGTTTTATGCCGCCCATGACGTTCAGATAAACATCGTAGCCGCCGAGGGACAGCCCGCACCGCTTTTCAAGCACGGCGATAAGAAGGGCAAGCCTGTTGTAATCTATGCCGAGGGGCATCCTGCGCGGAAGCCCGAATGACGTCTTTGAAACAAGGGTCTGAATCTCCACGTTCATACATCGCGCGCCCGTAAGCGCGGGGGTCACGGCGCTGCCTGCTTCCTCGCCGCGGCTCTCCGAAAGGAATATCCCCGAATAATCGGTCACTGCCACTATCCCATGCTCCGTCATCTCGAAAACGCCCACTTCGGCGACGTTCCCGAACCTGTTTTTCACGGCGCGCAATATGCGAAAATTTTCCTGGTTTTCGCCCTCGAAATAGAGGACGGTGTCCATTATATGCTCCAAAACCTTGGGGCCCGCAAGCGCGCCCTCCTTGGTGACATGGCCTATTATAAAGAACGTTATGCCTCGGCTTTTCGCTATGCGCATAAGCTTTGCGGCGCACTCTCTTACCTGCCCCACCGAGCCCGCAGAGGAGGATAGGTCGTCGGTATAAACCGCCTGAATGGAGTCTATTACGCAGAATTCCACGCCGTCGAGCTCGCTTTCGAGGTTGTCTATGCACGTTTCGTTCAAAAGCAGCATATTTCCGCATTTCAATTCAAGGCGTTCTGCGCGCAACTTCACCTGCGAACAACTCTCTTCTGCGGAAACGTACAATACCTTGCGGTTTTCCGAAAGGTACGCGGCAATCTGAGTTAAAAGGGTGGATTTGCCTATGCCGGGGTCGCCGCCGAGCAGCACGAGCGAGCCCGTGACAATTCCGCCCCCCAAAACGTTGTCGAATTCGGATACGCCCGAGGACGTGCGGCTGAATTTTTCGAAAGTTACTTCCGAAATCGGTTTCGCGCGGCTGACCGCGGACTTTTTCAAGCCCGTTTTGGGGCTTTCGGCGGGCTTAATCGGTTCTTCCGCCATAGTGTTGAATTTGCCGCAGGAAGGGCATCTTCCCAGCCAGCGTGGGCTTGCCGTCCCGCACTCGCTGCATACGAATTGAGAAGTCAGTTTAGCCATTTTTCACTTCCTTCAAAAGAACGTAGGCGTAGGCGGCTATGCCCAGCCCTTCGCCGACATAACCCAATCCCTCGCAGGTGCCCGCGGCTATGGCTACGTATTCATTTGAAATCCCCAACACATTAGCCACGTTCGATGTCATTCTGCCTATAAATGCGGCAAGACGCGGTTTTTCCGCTTGCACCGAAACAGATATGTTTAACGGCGCATACCCTTGTTTGCGTACAAATTCAAGCGTTTCTGCGCACATATGCGCGCTGTCGGCGCCCTTGTACTTCGGGTCGCCGTCGGGGAAATAGTGACCTATGTCTTTAAG
>CANRAI010000092.1 GCA_947628555.1 uncultured Clostridia bacterium
AGAAACTTCGGGAACACATTCAAGCATTTTGGAAAGAATGAACTGCCTGCCCTCGTTCGCCTGGTTGATTGCGGTGTGCATGATTTCTTCGGATATGCCCTTGATTTTGATATCCATCTGGATTGCCGTGATGCCCTTTTGAGTACCCGCAACCTTGAAGTCCATATCTCCGAGGAAATCTTCAAGCCCCTGGATATCGGTCATGACCTTAAATTCGCCCGTTTCCTGGTTTTTGATAAGTCCCATTGCAACGCCGGCTACGGGTGCTTTTATGGGCACGCCCGCGTCCATAAGCGCCATTGTAGAACCGCATACGGAAGCCATCGAGGACGAACCGTTAGACGACATAATGTCGTTTACCACCCTTATGGCGTAGGGGAAAGAATCCTCGTCGGGAAGCACGGGAATAAGCGCGCGCTCCGCAAGAGCGCCGTGACCTATTTCGCGCCTGCCGGGCGAGCGCAAAGCCTTTGCTTCGCCCGTGCAATAGCCGGGGAAGTTATATTGGTGCATATAGCGTTTTGCCGTTTCTTCGTCAAGACCTTCCAGCTTCTGCGCCTCGGTGAGCATACCGAGAGTGCAGCTTGTAAGCGTTTGGGTTTGTCCGCGGGTGAATACAGCCGAACCGTGCACTCGGGGCAGAACGTGGCGTTCGCACCATATGGGGCGGACGTCTTTCAAGCCTCTGCCGTCGGGGCGGATACCCTTATCGAATATCTTTGCGCGCACCTTTTCCTTTGTAATGTAGTATAAGCTGTCCTTGATTTCACGCGCGTTGTCGGGATAAATATCCGCGAAATGTTCCAAAACCTCTTTTTCCGCCTCTTCCTGACGGCGCTCCCTCTCCTGCCTGTCGAACGTGTCGATAGCCCAATCGATTTTTGCGGAAGCGTATTCGCGGACTGCCGCGTCTATATCTTCGGGAATGTGGTAAAGCTCTATTTCCAGCTTGGGTTTGCCGACTGCGGGAACGATTTCATCTTCTATGAAACGGCAGATTTTCTGGATTTCCTTATGGCCGAACATAATCGCGCCCACCATTTCCTCGTTGGAAACTTCGTTCGCGCCCGCTTCAATCATAAGTATGGCATCCTTCGTGCCCGCAAGATTTAAGTGGATAGAGCTTTTTTGCCTCTGTTCGAGGTCGGGGTTGATTACGTAATTGCCGTCAACAAGCCCTACTACAACCGAACCCGTAGGTCCCGCCCAGGGAATATCGGAAATGGCTATCGCGACGGAAGAGCCTATCATTGCAAGAGGCTCGGGCGAGATATCGGGCTCGACCGAAAGCGCCTGCGCCGTAACCACCACGTCATTGTAAAGTCCCTTGGGGAAAAGCGGACGAAGGGGCCTGTCTATAAGTCTTGCGGTAAGAATTGCCTTATCGCTTGCCCTGCCTTCGCGCTTTTTGAAGCCGCCCGGTATTTTGCCTACGGCGAACATTTTTTCTTCATAATCTACTTGAAGGGGGAAGAAATCCATGCTTTCGCGGGGGGCGGGGGACATACATACCGATACAAGCACAGTAGTTTCGCCGCAACGCACCACGCACGAACCGTTTGTCTGTTCGGCATATTTGCCCGTTTCTATTATTACCTGCCTTCCGCCTATTTCTGTCGTAAATTGTCTGAACTGATTCATTATCCTATTCTCCTTTTCTGTTCTTGTGCCTACGGCGCCCGCCGCAGACTTATGAAAAATGAGCGGAATTTTATACCCCGCTCAAATTCTTTCAAAATTACTTTCTGAGTCCCAAAGCCGCAACTATTGCACGATATCTTTCGATATCCTTGCTTCTGAGATAATCCAAAAGCCCGCGGCGGCGGCCGACCATTTTAAGAAGCCCGCGGCGCGAATGGTTGTCGTGAATATGCTCTTTAAGGTGCTCGTTGAGGTGATTGATTCTTTCGGTCAAAAGCGCGATTTGCACTTCGGGCGAACCCGTATCACCCTCCTTTAAAGCATACTTTGCAATGATTTCGGATTTTTCCATTTAATTTATCCTCCTATGGAAATATTTGCGGGCAACAAAGCCAGGCGTTGAGTATTCGCACCGCTTTGTAGCCGTAACAAAAATCATTTTAGCATATGTATGCGCAAATTGCAAACGATTTAAAGGAAAAATTTTTAATATTCAGCCATTTGCGGGCTGTGCGGCGAGAATTTCTTCGGGAATAGTTACGCTTGCATTGCCATAGGTAAATGTGCAAGTGTCTTTAACCCACCAGTCTCCCTGAATGCTTTCCAAATACAAATACGATATTTTGCCGTTCAGGAATTTTAAGATTACAGTATCTTGACCGACGGAAAAATTTATAATAGCAGTATAAGACCCCTCTTCCTCGTTATAAGCTACTGTCTCAAACTGTTCGGCGGCGATTGCTTTAAGAGCTTCTTCATTTTGCGGAGCCGATTCCGAGGCTGAATAATCGCGTCCGAGTAATGCCTCGGATAAAGCCATGCAAATTGGCTCATCCGTCATAGAAAAGCTTATTATTTCGAATTGCAAATGACCGTAACAAGAACCGTAATCCTCGATTAATTCCTCTTCGGTTTGCGTATATGATTGCCATTTTTCGCTTTGGCTGTCTATATAGTAAGTACTTAACTCATTTTGTTTTATTACTGCGTACGCGGCTTCTCCGGCGATATTTTGCGAGAGTTTATTGCCCTGCCTTTTTGTAACATAATTCCCCGATTTTCCGGAGCCATTTATGTATTCGCCTTGGATAGTATGGTTTTCAGAATGAATTGTATCCATAAACGCCTGATACCACTCATCAGAATTATCCACGGTTGTTTTAGGCTCTATAACTTCACCGTCGTCGCCATCGTTACCGACATTTCCGTTGCCGCTTTGCTCTATGTTATTGTTAATTCCGTCGGCTCCGTCAGAACATGCGGTAAGCGCGGAAACGCAGGTTAAGGGCATTATTACGCTCAAAAGAATTGCCAAAAGTTTCTTTTTCATTTTTTTTACCTCGTTAAAATTAGTTTCTATTTTAGTAACCACAATTCATTATAATTACGATTTTAGTAATTGTCAATAATTTAGTTACCATTTTTGATACTATTTTTTTGAGGTTGAAAGTGAACTTATTTGTTCCGAGATTAAAAGAGCTTATATCCGAAAGCGGTAAAATGCAAAAGGATATTTGTATGGATTTAGGCATACCGAAGCAAAAATTGACGCGTTGGAAAACGGGCTACAACGAGCCGAGCATAGACGAAATAATAATGCTTGCCTGCTATTTTAACGTTACAACCGACTATCTTTTAGGCATTGAGGACGAAACGGGCGCAAAAAAATCTTTATAAAATAAAAAACACGGCTAAGCCGTGTTTTTTATTTGAAAAAATCTATGCGCTTTACTATTTTTTCGGCGCTGCCGTTAATGTACGAGGGAATATCCTTGGGGGAATCGAAACGCTCTATCCGTTCGCCCGCTGGGAAAATCCGCTTTGAAATTGCGCCCGCGCCGACGGCGATATTGTCGCCCAGCTCCTCCATTACGTCTATGTTATATATGCACTCCTTGCCATTTTTGCACCAGCCGACGTTTTCAAGCCCGCCCGCCTGATATTTTTGGCGGTATAGATAATAGGGCGCATATCCCGCCGCGGAAAGCCTTTCGCGAGAAAGAGCTATCATTTGCGAAATTTCATCTATGTGCAGGCGTTTTACGCTTTCTTTCAGCTTTGCGCCCGATTTTAATGACAGGGTATGGACGGTTATGTTTGCGGGATTTAATGAAATTGCCGCTTCCACCGATTTTTCGAAGTCGGCGCAGGTTTCCTCGGCAAGCCCCGCGATAAGGTCGATATTTATGTCAAAACCGAATTTTTCCGCCGCTTCGTACGCCGCATAGGTTTGGGCGGCGGTGTGTTTTCTGCCTATCGCTTCAAGCGTTTTGTCGTTAAAAGACTGGGGATTGACGCAAATTCTCGTTACGCCGTATTTTTTGGAAAGGGCAAGTTTTTCTTCGGAAAAGACGTCGGGGCGGCCTGCCTCCACCGTATATTCCGCGCCCCGCGGCATTACGCCGCCTATGGCGGAATAAACCTTTTCAAGCTGTTCCGCCGAAAGTACGAAGGGCGTGCCGCCGCCTACATACACAGAGCGTACGCCGCGCACAATTTCCCGCACGCTTTCGATTTCTTTTATAAGACAATCGATATAATTATCTACGTACTGCC
>CANRAI010000093.1 GCA_947628555.1 uncultured Clostridia bacterium
AATCTATTCTAACACAGTTGATTTATATGAACTACTTTTTTGCCTGCACCCGTTGCACTTGATATGATAATTCACCACGACAGAAAAATGCGGCGGGCGCGAATATCGCGCCCGCCGCATTATTTATTGCTTTTCATTGCCGACAAAGGAGACAAGTGTGTTCTGCAACTTTAAAAAAGCGTTGCTCGTAATTCTTAAAGGCATAAAATAAACCGCCGTGGGGCGGTTTATTTTATGCCTTGATTTTCCCTTGCGGTGGCAAGCATAAGCTTTATACGGTTTTCCTGGTTTACCCGCGTTGCGGAAGGGTCGTAATCGACCGCAACGACGTTTATGCCAGGATATAGCTTTTTAAGCGAACGTACGGCGCCCTTGCCCGCAATATGGTTTGGGAGACAGCCGAACGGCTGCGCGCAGACTATGTTGGGAACGCCCGATTGGGCAAAAGCCGCCATTTCGGCGGGAATAAGCCATCCCTCTCCCATTTTTACGCCCTGGTTTATGACTTCGTCGGCAAATCGGCGGAGCGATTCTATATCGTGGACGGGTTCAAAAGTACCCTCCCCTATAAACTGTCCGCGGATATTTTTCTGCATTCTACGCAAAAGACGGTAAACTATGCCGTAAATTTTCGACTTGAATTTGCCCAGTCCGTACAATTTTGCGTCGTTCAAAGAGTTTGCAACGACGTATAAAACAAAGTCCATAAGCGGCGGCACGATAGGCTCGCAATTTTCCGAAAGCAGAAATTTTTCAAGATTGTTGTTGCCGAGATAGGAATATTTGACGTAAATTTCGCCCACTATTCCGACCTTTATCTTCTTCGCGCCCGACCTGCGCACTTCGGCGAAAGAATCTATAATGTGCCTGTTAATCTTTTTATACTTACGGTAGCCGCCGTGCTCGAACTTGTCCGTTATATAATCCAAAAGCTTGTCCCGCACCTTGTCGCAGTCGCCCGAAACAATTTCATAGGGGACCGTTTGGTTATAGCACCACATGAGCGAGTCTGCATATATGATTGCATACGCGAATTTCAGAAACAGCTTCGCCGTCATGGGGAAAGAGGATTGCCTTTCAAGTCCCGAAAGGTTGAAAGAAATCACGGGCACTTGCGGAAATTCCGAATGTATCGCCTTTCTTATAAGCGACAAATAGTTTGAAGCTCGGCATCCGCCGCCCGTCTGGCTTATCATAACCGCAGTCTTGTCCAAATCGTATCTGCCGCTTTTCAACGCGTCGATATATTGCCCCACCACGCAAAGGCAGGGATAGCAGGTATCGTTGTGGACGTGCTTCAACCCCTCGTCTATGACGGTGCGGCTGTCGTTTTTCAAGACCTCTATGTCGTAGCCTTCGAGTTTCAGAAGTCTTTCGAAAAGCATAAAATGCCAGGGCAGCATATCGGGCACAAGTATCTTATGCGTTTTTTTCATCGATTTTTCCCACTTGGGATAATCGTTTGTGTAGTCGCGGATTTTTTCCATAGATTACTTTTTTTCCGCCTCCTCAATAGCCGCAAGCATACTGCGCAGGCGGATTTTTACCACGCCGAGGTTGTTTATCTCGTCTATTTTTATTTGGGTGTATAGCTTGCCGTTCTTTTCCATAATGGCGCGGACTTCGTCCGTGGTTATGGCGTCTATCCCGCACCCGAAAGACACAAGCTGCACAAGGTTGACGTTTTTTTGGGAACACGCGAAGTTCGCCGCGCGGTAGAGCCGAGCGTGGTACGTCCACTGGTTGAGTACGTTGACTTTAACGGGTTCGCTCTTTTCATATACGGAGTCCTCGGACAGCACGGCAAGCCCCAACGACGTAAGCAATTTATTGACCCCGTGGTTTATTTCGTTGTCGAGATGATAGGGTCTGCCGGCAAGAATAATCACCTGTTTGCCTGCCTTTCCGGCTTTTCCCAGAATTTCATCCGCCTTAGCCGCGACGTCGGCGCGGTAGCTTTCAAGCCGCCTAAAACCCTCGTCCAGCGCTCTGCCTATTTCATGCCTTGAAAAACGGTATTTACGCAATACGTTGTGCAGATTTCTTATCGTACTGCCCCTCATATTAAGGTCTATGTAAGGCATTAAAAAATTGTCGTCCGTCAGCCTTTCGTTGTTCGCTTTCAATAGCTCGGAATAGTAGGCAACTACGGGACAGTTATAATGGTTTGCAGAGCAATGTTCGTCAACGTTATAGCTTTCGCAAGGGAGAAATATGAAATCCACGCCCGCGTCCAAAAGGCTTTCTATGTGCCCGTGCATAAGTTTTGCGGGATAGCATACCGTATCAGAAGCGACGGTGTGCTGTCCTTTGAAATACAGGCTGCGCGAGGATTTTTCGGAAAGCACAACCTCGAAGCCGAGGCTTTCAAAAAAGCCCGCCCAAACGGGAAGCTGTTCGTACATTCCCAACTGTAACGGCAGCCCCACCCTGCCCTTTTTAACCTTTTTCGATTGATTTTTACCGCCGCCGTCCGCCGTTCGGGCGTTCGCGCCCGTCACGCATTTTAAAAGACGTTCCTGCTTATATGCGTATATGTCCAGCTCATCCGAAGCGGGTTTCCGCCCCGCGCCGCGCTCGCATTTGTTTCCCGAAATATATTTTCTGCCGTCGCCGAAGCGGATTATGTTCACGTTGCAGTTGGAAGTACAGCCGCGGCAAATGGACGATTGCGAGGTATATGTGAATTTTTCCAGTTCTTCCGCGGTCAGAATCGTGCTTTCGCCGCGTATTTTCTCCTTCGCATACAAAGCCGCGCCGAAAGCGCCCATAAGACCGGCAATGCCGGGACGTATTACGTTTTTGCCCGTTTCCAGCTCGAAAGAGCGGAGCACGGCGTCGTTTAAAAAGGTCCCGCCCTGTACCACTATGTTTTCCCCCAGCTCGTCGGGGGAGGACGCGCGTATGACCTTGTATATCGCGTTTTTCACTATCGACGAGGACAAGCCCGCAGAGATGTCATCTACCCCCGCACCCTCTTTCTGAGCCTGTTTCACGGCGCTGTTCATGAATACGGTGCACCGCGAACCGAGTTCCACGGGGTGCTTTGCAAAAAGGCCTTCGTGGGAAAATTCGTCCGTCTCCATGCCCATCGCTCGGGCGAAAGTCTGTATGAACGAACCGCAGCCCGAGGAGCACGCCTCGTTTAACATAATGGAATCTATCGTGCCGTTTTTGATTTTAAAGCACTTTATATCCTGACCGCCTATGTCTATTATGAAATCGACCTTGGGGTTGAAATGCAGAGCCGCTTTGAAGTGCGCGATAGTTTCTACAACCCCGAAATCAGCTTTTAAGGCGCTTTTTATAAGGTCCTCGCCATAGCCCGTGACTGCGCATCCTGCGACTTTAACGCGGCCGCCGCAGAGGGCGTAAAATTCCTTTAATTTATTGATAACAATGTCAAGCGGCTGACCGTTGTTGGACTGATAATGCGACCACAGTATGCGAAAATCGGGGGTCAGCGCCATAAGCTTTGTTGTGGTTGAGCCCGAATCTATGCCTATATAACATTCTCCCGAATATGTGGCTATGTCCGCGAATTTCAAGTCGGTCGCCCTGTGGCGTTTTACAAATTCCGAATATTCCTCTTTATTTGCGAAAAGGGGCTTGCCGGTTACGACGCCGTCGCTCCCCTTTGCCGCGGAAATATCAGAAATTATGCCGTCGATGCTCCGCGGCGGAATATTTGCCGCGTACAAAGCCGCCCCCAAAGACATAAAACAGGGTGCGTTTTCGGGAAAAATCGCATCCTCGTCCGAAAGTTTAAGGGTATTTTTGAAAGCCTTGCCAAGCGCCTTCAAAAAATGCAGGGGACCGCCTAAAAACAGCACACGTCCCTTGATTTTCCGCCCTTGCGCAAGCCCTGAAACAGTCTGATCTACAACCGCCTGAAAGATTGAAGCCGAGATATCCTCCTTGCTTGCGCCCTGGTTTATGAGGGGCTGGATATCGGACTTTGCGAAAACCCCGCACCTCGACGCTATGGGATAAGTTTTCTCCGCGCGGAGAGCGTATTCGTCCATTTCCGAAACTGTAATGTTCAGAAGGGTCGCCATCTGGTCAATAAAAGCGCCCGTTC
>CANRAI010000094.1 GCA_947628555.1 uncultured Clostridia bacterium
TAATTCTTATGGCAAGCCCGGGGCCGGGGAAAGGCTGGCGCATGACCACCGACTTCGGAAGCCCGAGTTCCAGGCCCACTTTTCTGACTTCGTCCTTAAACAGGTCGCGCAGCGGCTCGATAATTTCCTTGAAATCGACTACGTCGGGTAGCCCACCAACGTTGTGGTGGCTTTTAATCACAGCCGATTTGCCCTTGCCGCTTTCTATCACGTCGGGATATATGGTGCCCTGCACAAGGAAATCCACGCTGCCGATTTTTTTGCTTTCCGCCTCGAACGCGCGGATAAATTCCTCGCCTATTATCTTGCGTTTCTTTTCGGGGTCGGTTACGCCCTTTAATTTTTCAAGGAAAACCGCGCCCGCGTCCGCTTTTATCAGATTCATCTTCAAGCCGTCGCGGAATACCTTCATAACCTCGTCGGCTTCGTACTTTCTCAAAAGCCCGTGATCCACGAAAACGCAGGTAAGCTGATTGCCCACCGCTTTATGTACAAGGGTTGCCGCAACCGCCGAATCGACCCCGCCCGACATTGCGCAAAGCACACGTTTATCGCCGATTTTTTCCTTTAATTCGGCAATTTTCATTGTCACGAAGTTGGACATAGACCAATCGCCCGCGGCGTTGCACACTTCGTATAAAAAGTTTTTTAAAATCTGCGAGCCGTACTGCGTATGGTTGACTTCCGGATGGAATTGCACGCCGTATATCTTACGTTTTTTATCGCCGAAAGCCGCATAAGGACAATTTGCGCTTTCCGCTATTTTTTCAAAACCTGCGGGAAGCCTGGTTATTCTGTCCGTGTGGCTCATCCAGCAGACCGCGCTGCGGGGAAGTCCTTTTGTAAGCGGAGAAGGCGAATAATTCACCTCGGCTTTGCCGTATTCCGAAGCGGAAGCGCTTTCAACCGTGCCCCCGAGCAGCCGCGCCGTAAGCTGGCATCCGTAGCAAATCCCCAAAACGGGTATGCCGAGTTCGAACACCGCGGGGTCTATCTGGGGGCTGCCCTCCTCATATACGCTGTTGGGTCCGCCCGTAAAAATTATGCCTATCGGGTCGTAGTTTTTTATTTTTTCGACCGACATTTCGCTGGGCAGCAAATCGCAGTAAACGCCGAGTTCGCGCACTCTTCTTGCAATCAACTGGTTATACTGTCCGCCGAAATCGAGAACCAAAACCTTCTGATGCTGCATAAACACTTCCTTTGTAATTTAATTTTTGGGTGAGTAGTTGGGAGCTTCCTTGGTTATGCTGATGTCGTGGGGGTGACTTTCCGCTAGGGAAGCCGCCGTCATTTTGACGAATTTGCCGTTTTTACGCAGGGCTTCGATGGTGCCGTTGCCCGTATAGCCCATGCCCGCGCGCAGACCGCCCATAAGCTGGAAAATTATATCGGCAATCGCTCCGCGGTAGGGAACGCGCCCCTCCACGCCTTCGGGCACGAATTTCTTTGCGTCCACCTGGAAATATCTCTCCTTTCCGCCCTTTGCCATTGCGGGAAGGGAACCCATTCCGCGGTAGCTTTTAAAACTTCTGCCCTGGTAAATTTCAAGCTCTCCCGGGCTTTCCGCCGTGCCTGCAAACAGCGAACCTATCATAACGGCGCTTCCGCCCGCGGCAATGGCTTTAACGATATCGCCAGAATATTTAATGCCGCCGTCGGCTATTATGCGCTTACCAAGCTTGTCCGCTTCCTCGGCGCAGTCGAGAACAGCCGTAAGCTGGGGCATGCCTATGCCCGCAACGATACGCGTGGTGCATATTGAACCGGGGCCTATGCCCACTTTTACAACGTCGGCGCCCGCCTCTATTAGGTCGCGCGTGGCTTCAGCCGTAACAACGTTGCCTGCAACAAGCGGCAAGTGCGGGAACTTCTTTTTGACCTTGGTGACAGTGTTTATGATTCCCTTGGAATGACCGTGCGCCGAATCGAGGACAACGATATCTACTTTCGCTTTTACAAGCTCGGCCACTCTTTCAAGCACATCGGGCGAGCCGCCTATTGCCGCGCCAGCAAGCAGTCTTCCGTTTTTATCCCTTGCGCTGTTGGGATATTGTATGGATTTTTCAATATCCTTTATGGTAATAAGTCCTTTGAGATAACCGTCCTTATCTACTATGGGGAGCTTTTCAATTCTGTGTCTGCCGAGAATTTTTTGAGCCTCTTCAAGCGAAGTCCCTTCAGGCGCGGTGACAAGGTTTTCCTTTGTCATAATATTTGCGATAGGCTGGTCGAAATCAGTTTCAAAGCGCAGGTCGCGGTTTGTAAGAATTCCTACAAGTTTGCCCTCCCTTGTAATGGGAACGCCGCTTATTTTATACTTTGCCATAAGCGCGGTAGCCGCGGAAACAGGCTCTTCGGGGCTGAGATGGAACGGGTCGGTAATTACGCCGTGTTCACTTCTTTTTACTTTATCTACCTGCAAAGCCTGCTCTTCTATCGACATATTTTTATGAATTATGCCAAGACCGCCCTCGCGCGCCATGGCTATGGCAAGTTTGCTCTCCGTAACGGTATCCATCGCGGCGGAAAGCAAGGGTATATTCAGATTGATGCCCTTACATAATTTTGTGCTTAAATCCACCGTCGCGGGCAGAACATCCGACGCCGCCGGAACAAGCAAAACATCGTCGAAAGTCAACGCTTCTTTTACAATCTTATTACTCATATATTTTCTCCTGAATGGGTTATTGTCGCTTTTATCTAAGAAATTCAATCACCGAGTCGCGGTACTCTGTTTCGTCCGGCGCTACTTGTATTTCTTTTATGATTTCCCGTAATTTGTTTTTCATATCCTCGTCGCTGTTGGTTACCGCTCTCTGCGCAAGCATCACAAGCGCGTTGTTTGAAGGAAAACCTACGCCTTTCACCGCTGTTTTTGCAATTTCAAGCGCGCCGTCCGCGTCGTCCAATACATACATTGAACAGGCAAGGTTCCCCATTATATATTGTTTATAACTATAATTTGTTGAAGCCGTTACATTGTTTTTGGAAAGCGTTTCCGCAATAATTTTATCCCTTTCTTCACAATACGCGTCAAATCTTTCGTCTTGAACCATCCGGGAAGCGAAATTGACAATGTTGGAATCGCTGCCTGAAAGAATACTGTCGTCAACGCATCTTGCCAGATTGTCAAATGTTCCCGAATAAGTATAGGCGAGAGAGGCATAGCCCGTTGCGAATCTATAGTTGCCTGTATTTTCAAAAAAAGTAGCCATGTGCTGCGGGAAGCCCAGGCTTGCCACGCCGAAAGCCAGCACTGCTGCAATTAAAACTACAAGTATTGTTTTAAACGCCGTTTTTGAAATTATGTTTTTCAATCGTTTTTCCTGCAAGGTATAAATTTTAACTATTTTATCACAACCTTTGAAAAAAAGCAACTAAATAACATAAATGGTTATTTACATAATTTAACCTGCTGAAACCGAAGTGTGTTCTTGTTCTATTCGGCAATGAATACGCGAAACGTGTAAAATTGTTGCAGATAAGCGTAACTTTCGGCTGAAAATTTTAAAAGTTTTTAATTTTTCTGCGATTTTTGCTTCATAAACGGCGGCAAAAAAAATATATTTAGCGTATGAAACGTTTTTTTATTTCTTCTGTATGCGCTGCGGTTTTGCTTTGTCTCCTTGCAGGCTGCGCGGCTAAAGTAGATTATTCAAAATACATTTCTGAAAAAAGAAGCGAAATTTATATTTATTCCGACGATGAAACTGAAATTAAAATTTACTGTGTTTCACGCGAACAGCCATACGCATCGGACGGAATATGCGGAGATATGTGCGATTTAAGAGAGATTTTTGTGACTTTGGAAAAAACGCCCAATGCCGTGGAAATATCCGTTGAAGGGATGAATTCTGAAATGAATTACGAAGCGGTGGATAAACAGTTCACGCTTACTTATTCCGCTCCTCCTTTTAATTCCGACGGCGTAGATGTATTGCTAACCTGCGACGGCGCGCAAAAAAAATGCCGTGCATTAAACGTCAAAGACAAGGGAGTTATAAGCTGTGAACATGCGGTAAATTGCGCATATGAATACGACAGGGAACTGTTTGAAAACCT
>CANRAI010000095.1 GCA_947628555.1 uncultured Clostridia bacterium
AAGCCCACGGCAAAAATCCCCTTTGCCGTTCTGCCCAAGCCTATATTTATATGTAACAGCGGCAGATTGCCTATGCAGCGTTTGCTTTTATACTCTATATGGAAATTTTTAAGACTGCCCCAAAGATTTATCCCGTCCCGCCGTTCCCCGTTTTCTTCACCGTCAACGGAATTGCCATTTCCGTAATTCAGGAGATAGTCGGCGGAAACGCCGAACAGCTTGCTCATTTTTGTCAAGTGGTCGGTTTCGGGAAACGCCAAATCGCTTTCCCAGCGCGATACCGCCTGTCTGCTTACGCCGAGTACTCCCGCAAGATTTTGCTGGGTTAAATTTTTCTTCTTTCTGCATTCGGCTATTTTTTGCCCTGTGGTCATAACTTCCCCCTCTCCGTAAATATTCTGCAAATAATTATAATGCGCGGACGGGATAAGTCAATAAAAGGATGTAAACTTACGGTTGCCTGCCCCGGAAAAACCAAAAGCCTCAGACAAGCCGTTTCAATTCCGTATATGCCATAACGAAAGGACCTGTGCCCTTTGCGTCGTTTTCGACTACCGGTTCGGAGATATAATATTCGTACGTGCCGTCGCGGCGGCGGTTGTTTTCCGGTCCGAGACCCGCCACAAGGCATATACCGCCCAAATTGAGCCGCCCGTCCGTTTCGTTCAGATATTTGGCGCAGATGCCGTCGAATACGGATTTACCGACGTCAGCAAACCTTTTATCCGTCAAGCCGAGGCGCGCGCCTTTCATCATGGCGTATGCAATCATGGCTGAACCCGAAGTTTCAAGGTAATTGCCCTTTCTGCCCATTTGGTCGGGAACTTGGTAGAACATATGCTCCGCAGGGTCAATATAGCGTTCAAGACCTTTAACCGTCTGCGCAAAAATTTCGGTAAGCCGCGATTTAAGTCCTGCGGCATATCCGGGGAAATAGCTTATAGCATCTACAAGCCCTACTGTGTACCAGCCTATCGAGCGCAGCCAAAATGACTTGGAAAGCCCCGTGTTTTTATCCGCCCAAAATGCCGAACGCGACCAGTCCCAGCCGTGATAGTACAGCCGCTTGTCTTTATCGTACATATTGTCGTAAACGGCGCTGAACTGATTTACGATATCCTGTAAGTTTTTCCCGCCGTTTAATTCCGCCTCGCAGCGGGTGTAAAAGACTTGCGCCATATACAGTCCGTCCAGCCAAACCTGGTTCGGATATATTTTTTTATGCCAAAAGTTGCCCGTGCCCGTGCGCGGCTGGGAAAGAATCTGCCCGTACAAAAGCTCTATCGCCTTTTTGTACTTTTCTTTGCCCGTTTCGCGGTAAAGGTCGAAAAGCACCCTGCCCTCGTTCAGGTTGTCGAGGTTGTAAGTCTCCCTGTCGTATCCGCGGACAGAACCGTCGTCACACACATAATAATCGACGAAATTATCGATGAAATTCAGATATTTTCTGTCGCCCGTCTGCCCGTAAATCGTGTATAACGAAGTCATCATGCAGCCGTCGATATAATTCCACGCCGCCGCCTTGCCCTGCCTTATGTTTTCGATATTCCACACGGGCTTGTCGGGCGTGGTTTGGGCGATAAGTCCGTCGATATATCTGTCTATTACCGAATAATCCATAAATTCACCTTATTCTTCCGTCACTTTTTTGCAGTTGCCCTTTATTATTTTTTCGCCCTCGACCCCTTCGAATACTACGTTCTTCAATTTCAGCTTTTCGACGTTATCCACGTAAAGTCCGCCTTTACAATATTCGCGGACGTTTTCGAGCATCGCGGGCTTAGACGGCTGCGCGTCCGCCTTGAAGCCGAAAGATACGTTTTCTATCTCGACCTCTTTTATGGGTTGTTCGACAAGCCCGTCGAAATAACCTGCCATACACTCGCAATCCACACATTCGATATCCTTGAACGTGAATTTGCCGAGGTAGGGCGTACCCTCATCTACGGGGGTCGAAGGGTCACGCGACCATACGTATTCGGTATGGCCGTCGGGGTCGCAGTAATAGTACATATTTATAACAAGGGGGGTCTTTACGTTTATCATCTTGATATTTTCGAACAGAACGCCGTCTATTACGCCGTCCTTGCCCCTCCCCCTGCGGGATTTTATCCTCAATCCCCTGTCGGTATGCATAAAAACGCATTGGTTTACGGTCAAATTTTTAACGCCGCCGCTCATTTCGCTGCCTAAAACTATTGCGCCGTGACCGTCGCGGAACAGATTGTTGCGCAAGGTGTGGCGGTTTGCGGGAGTTTTATAAGTTTTGCCCATATACAGCTTGCCGCTTTTTATTGCGCAGCAGTCGTCACCCACGCTAAACACGCAGCCCACGATATCTACCTTGTCGCAGCTTTCGGGGTCAAGCCCGTCGGTGTTCGGACCCTTATAAGGATTTTTTATCCGCAAATCGTAAAATTTCAAATTTTCCGAAAAGAAAGGATGTAGATTCCAGGAAGCGGAATTTTCGCAGGTCACTCCGTGGAAAACCACATCTTCGCATTTATTCAAAAATACAAGGCGCGGGCGGGCTACTTTTCTGCCTTTGGGCGTCGCCCACCAAGTGGATTTGTCCGCATTGCCATTTATCGCGCCCTCGCCTATAATCCTGATGTTTTTCTTTCCGTAAGCCCAAATCAGGGAGCGGTGGCAGTCGAAAGGCTCGCCCTCCCAGCTTGCGAGCACCTCTTCTTTTCCATCGATATAAGCTCGGGCGGGCACGAAGGGATAATTTTTTTCAAGCGCGTCGCCCAAAAGTTCCGCGCCCTTAACGATTTCCAAAGTTATATCGCTTTTTAGTTCTATCGGACGGATTAGAAAACTGCCGCCCGCCACGACTACCCTGCCGCCGGGCGGGCATTTATCGATTGCCATCTGCACAAAATACGTGTCGTCCGAAACGCCGTCGCCGGCGGCGCCCAAAGACTTTACGTCTATAACGTTTGTATCCTTTTCCGTTTTGAAACGAATTTTACAGCCGTCCGAAGAAACGGACACTTCGTATTCCGTATAGGGGTCGAGCCCGAAAAGGGAGAAAACGTTGCTATCCCTCTCCCCGCCCACGGCTTTGCCGTTCAGAAAAACCCTGTATTTTTCGGGGCTGTAATAGGGATTAGTATTTTCCAGCTCGAAGCACGCAGACGTGCTTGAAACAAAAAGTTGCCTAAACATTCGAAACGCTCTCCTTTTTTCTGTTTTTCATACGGCGGACAAGGGCGACAACGCCGTCCTTTATGCCGATAAACGCCATATCCGCCAAAACGCAGATAGTGCCGAACAAAAGGGGCTCTACGCCTATATAAATAGCGTCCGCCGTCTTATTTATGATATTTGCGAGGACATTGAGGTTTGTATATACTACCGACACAAGATAAACGACAATGGTATAATAAATAATATTTGCGAAAAATGTCCAGAACGCTTTGAACGGAAACGGAAACATAACATAGCCGTCGTACTCACGTCTGTCCGATTGCATATATCTGAACACAGGGTTGACAAACAAATCCGTCACCATTCCCAGCACTACTCCCAAAAGCAAAACGCTGTCCGGCCCCGTCAAGGGCAAGCCCCAAAGGATGAAATAGCTTGTTGCACCCGCAAACCACCATTTGACGAAAATCGCCTTTATCCAGGTGGGTATGCGGGATAATTTATCTACCTTGTAAGGGTCGAATTGCTTGTCCTTGCCGCTCCGCGTTACGTTTTTAGGGTCATAAACCCCCGTGTTCGCGTTGATTGAATAGTTTGTTACCCCGTCAGACGGTCCGCCCCCGTCTTTCAGCGCCGCAACAAGTTCTTCTACCTTATCGACTTTCAAATCGTAGTAGTTTTGGATAGTATTTTCCCTGTAATCTCTTTTCTTTTTTGCCATACTAAACCTTTTTGAAAAATAACCGACAAAGTTCTATTTGCCGGTTATTGCTTTCTATAAAATTAAACTTCTTCGCTTGCGTCTATTTCCCCTCAATTGAAAAAGTAAGTTCTATCGAGTGATAGGAAGTTAGTCTTACAAACGAGAAATAGAAGTTATTGTTAC
>CANRAI010000096.1 GCA_947628555.1 uncultured Clostridia bacterium
CAAGCGTCTCCTCGTCGTACGCTTCCGTAAGCACGGCAAGCATAAGTCTGTCCGCGCCTATGGAGTATTCTATAACGTAGGGTATATATCTTTCGTTTGTAACGGGGTCAACGTATTGCATCGTCTTGCCCGAAAATTCCTGGTGGCGGGACAAATCGTAATCCGTTCTGTTGTGGATACCGTTCAGTTCCGACCAGCCCATAGGAAATTCGTACTGAATGTCGCAGGCCGCTTTGGCGTAGTGCGCAAGTTTTTCGTGGTCTTTGAAACGCAGGTGATTTTCCGAAAATCCGAGGTCCGTAAGAAATTTCCACGCCTTTTCTTTGTATTCGTTGTAAAAATCCCCGTCCGTGCCCTCTTTGCAGAACCACTGGTGTTCCATCTGTTCGAATTCGATAGTGCGGAAGATGAAATTGCCCGGCGTTATTTCGTTGCGGAACGCCTTGCCCACTTGCGCGATTCCGAACGGAACTTTTGCGCGCGTGGTACGCTGAACGTTCATAAAGTTTACAAATTCGCCCTGCGCCGTTTCGGGGCGCAGATAAATTTTGTTCTGGCTTTCATCGGTCACCCCGCGCGAAGTCTCGAACATAAGGTTGAAAGTGCGGATATTCGTCCAATTGAATTTTCCGCATATCGGGCACGTAACGTGATGTTCGGAAATATAGGCTTCCATTTCCTCGTTTGTCATCGAGTCGGGGTTTATCTTGCCTTTTGAGTGGTTCTCTATGAGAGTATCCGCGCGGTGGCGGCTTTTACATTCCTTGCAGTCCATTTTTGGGTCGGAAAAGGAGGTCGTGTGTCCGCTCGCTTCCCACACGCGCGAATTCATTAAAATGGCGGCGTCGATGCCGTAGCTGTTTTCGCTTTCCTGCACGAATCTTTTCCACCAGGCGCGCTTTATGTTGTTTTTCATCTCAACTCCCACGGGACCGTAATCCCAGGTGTTGCCCATACCGCCGTAAATTTCGCTGCCCGGGAAAATTATTCCCCGCGCCTTGCACAAATTTACAAGCTTATCCATTGTAACCGAGTTGTTTTTATCCGCCATATTAACTCCTTGACCCGCGTCCGGAATGACGCGCTCTTAAATTCAGCAGCTTCCGCCGCCCTAAATATTTTATTTGAATATGTTTTTTAAGTCAAGTGATTGCGCGCCCGAAAAATTTTGCTTACGGCGCGTTTTGTTTTAAATTTTCAAGTTGTTATAAGGATTTTAATTTTTACGGAGAGTAAAAAAATATATGGAAAAAATATACATTTAAGTTTAAACTGTGCTATAATAATCCATATCAAAATTATAAGAGTGAAAAATTATGTTGACCGACATCGAAATCGCTGAAAACTGTAAACTTAAAGACATTCGCGAAATTGCGAAAAAGCTCAACCTCGCAGAGGAAGAGCTTGAACCGTACGGAAAGTACAAAGCCAAAATAAATCTTGAAAAAGTAAATCCCAAGGCGAAATTGATTCTCGTTACCGCGATAAATCCCACCGCGAGCGGCGAGGGCAAGACTACAATTTCGATAGGGCTTGCCGACGGGCTTGCAAGGGCGGGCAAAAAGGTTTGCCTTGCATTGCGGGAGCCTTCGCTTGGACCCGTGTTCGGCATTAAAGGGGGAGCCGCGGGGGGCGGCTATGCGCAGGTTGTGCCTATGGCGGACATAAATCTGCACTTCACGGGCGATTTGCACGCCGTCACCGCCGCAAACAATTTGCTTTGCGCGATGATAGACAATCATATCTTCCGCAACCTCGAACCGAAGATAAAAACCGTATATTTCAAGCGCTGTATGGATATGAACGACCGTTCTCTGCGCAGCATAACCCTGCATAATCCGGCGGGAAACATGAAGGGATGCACAAGCTATGACCGCGAAGAGGGATTCGAAATAACCGCCGCTTCCGAAGTTATGGCTTGCCTATGCCTTGCCACCGACCTTGCCGACCTTAAAAAGAGGATAGGCAATATCGTAGTCGGAGTAACCGATAACGGCGATTATGTCCGCGCGCGGACATAATCGCCGTTATCGGTTACTCCGACTACGATATTGCCTATCCTCTTTTTAAGGTCGGCAAGGTCGGTGGCAAGGCATAGGCAAGCCATAACTTCGGAAGCGGCGGTTATTTCGAATCCCTCTTCGCGGTCATAGCTTGTGCATCCCTTCATGTTTCCCGCCGGATTATGCAGGGTTATGCTGCGCAGAGAACGGTCGTTCATATCCATACAGCGCTTGAAATATACGGTTTTTATCTTCGGTTCGAGGTTGCGGAAGATATGATTGTCTATCATCGCGCAAAGCAAATTGTTTGCGGCGGTGACGGCGTGCAAATCGCCCGTGAAGTGCAGATTTATGTCCGCCATAGGCACAACCTGCGCATAGCCGCCCCCCGCGGCTCCCCCTTTAATGCCGAACACGGGTCCAAGCGAAGGCTCCCGCAATGCAAGGCAAACCTTTTTGCCCGCCCTTGCAAGCCCGTCGGCAAGCCCTATCGAAATTGTAGTCTTGCCCTCGCCGCTCGCGGTGGGATTTATCGCGGTAACGAGAATCAATTTCGCCTTGGGATTTACTTTTTCAAGATTTATTTTGGCTTTGTACTTTCCGTACGGTTCAAGCTCTTCCTCTGCGAGGTTGAGCTTTTTCGCAATTTCGCGAATGTCTTTAAGTTTACAGTTTTCAGCGATTTCGATGTCGGTCAACATAATTTTTCACTCTTATAATTTTGATATGGATTATTATAGCACAGTTTAAACTTAAATGTATATTTTTTCCATATATTTTTTTACTCTCCGTAAAAATTAAAATCCTTATAACAACTTGAAAATTTAAAACAAAACGCGCCGTAAGCAAAATTTTTCGGGCGCGCAATCACTTGACTTAAAAAACATATTCAAATAAAATATTTAGGGCGGCGGAAGCTGCTGAATTTAAGAGCGCGTCATTCCGGACGCGGGTCAAGGAGTTAATATGGCGGATAAAAACAACTCGGTTACAATGGATAAGCTTGTAAATTTGTGCAAGGCGCGGGGAATAATTTTCCCGGGCAGCGAAATTTACGGCGGTATGGGCAACACCTGGGATTACGGTCCCGTGGGAGTTGAGATGAAAAACAACATAAAGCGCGCCTGGTGGAAAAGATTCGTGCAGGAAAGCGAAAACAGCTACGGCATCGACGCCGCCATTTTAATGAATTCGCGCGTGTGGGAAGCGAGCGGACACACGACCTCCTTTTCCGACCCAAAAATGGACTGCAAGGAATGTAAAAGCCGCCACCGCGCGGATACTCTCATAGAGAACCACTCAAAAGGCAAGATAAACCCCGACTCGATGACAAACGAGGAAATGGAAGCCTATATTTCCGAACATCACGTTACGTGCCCGATATGCGGAAAATTCAATTGGACGAATATCCGCACTTTCAACCTTATGTTCGAGACTTCGCGCGGGGTGACCGATGAAAGCCAGAACAAAATTTATCTGCGCCCCGAAACGGCGCAGGGCGAATTTGTAAACTTTATGAACGTTCAGCGTACCACGCGCGCAAAAGTTCCGTTCGGAATCGCGCAAGTGGGCAAGGCGTTCCGCAACGAAATAACGCCGGGCAATTTCATCTTCCGCACTATCGAATTCGAACAGATGGAACACCAGTGGTTCTGCAAAGAGGGCACGGACGGGGATTTTTACAACGAATACAAAGAAAAGGCGTGGAAATTTCTTACGGACCTCGGATTTTCGGAAAATCACCTGCGTTTCAAAGACCACGAAAAACTTGCGCACTACGCCAAAGCGGCCTGCGACATTCAGTACGAATTTCCTATGGGCTGGTCGGAACTGAACGGTATCCACAACAGAACGGATTACGATTTGTCCCGCCACCAGGAATTTTCGGGCAAGACGATGCAATACGTTGACCCCGTTACAAACGAAAGATATATACCCTACGTTATAGAATACTCCATAGGCGCGGACAGACTTATGCTTGCCGTGCTTACGGAAGCGTACGACGAGGAGACGCTTG
>CANRAI010000097.1 GCA_947628555.1 uncultured Clostridia bacterium
GTACTCTTCGAGGGTGGTTGCGCCTATCGTCTGCAACTCGCCACGGGCAAGCATGGGTTTTAAAATGTTTGCCGCGTCCATATTGCTGTCCGAGGACGAACCCGCCCCTACAATCTGATGTATTTCGTCTATGAATAAAATTACGTTCCCGCTGTTTTTTATGCTGTCAATGGCGTTCTTCAAGCGCTCCTCGAAGTCGCCGCGGTATTTCGCGCCCGCAACCATTCCCGTCAAATCGAGCGAAAAGACTATTTTGTCTTTAAGAAGGTCGGGCACTTCGTTCTTGACTATTGCCTGAGCAAGCCCTTCCACAACGGCCGACTTGCCCACGCCGGGCTCGCCTATAAGAACGGGGTTGTTCTTTGTGCGGCGGGAAAGCACCTGGATTATCTTGTCTATTTCCTTTTTTCTGCCTATGACGGGGTCGATTTTCCCCTCTCGCGCCTTTTGCGTCAAATCGCTGCCGTATTGGAGAATGGATTTATCGAGCTGGGAAGAGGAACGCTTTTGCTTCTGTTCTTGCTTCTGCGGTCTGTCCTGATTCAGCTGCGAGGCGAAAAAATTGCCGAATTGGGTGAATAAATCGTCCGAATCGTCAGAAGAAAATTCGTTCGTGCTGCCCGTAAGCACAAGTTCCAGCTTGGAAGCGAGATTGGTGACGCTTATGCCCAAAGCGCGAAGAATACGCATTGCAAGACAGTCCGTGGATTGGATAACCGCGTAAAGCATATGCTCGGTCCCCGCAAGGGAATCCTGTCCGTTAAACTCTATGGATAAATCGAGCGCGCGCTCTATCATATGCTTTGTGCGGGGAGTGTATCCCTTAATGTTGGAACGCGTGTCTATGGAACGCGAAAAATATTCCCTGTATTCGGGTTCGGACACGCCGCAGGCGTTAAGCACTTTGTAGGCGGTGCAGTCGGGGCAGTTGAGCATGGCGAATACTATGTGTTCGCTGCCTATATAGCTTGAATCGTAGGCGACCGCCGCTTCCTCCGCAACCGACAGAACCTGTTGAAGATTATCGGTAAATCTGTTCAGATAGGAATTTTCCATAATTGCCTCCTTTAAAATGTTGATTTTTCATTTATATTGTGTTCTTTTTCAGAAATTTTGCGACGTATTGCGCCCTGTACATATCGCGTTCAATAGGGGTAAGCTGCCTTGCCGCCGCGGCGTTTATGTTGGCGGGACGCATTTTAATTACAAGGTCGTCTATGGTAGATACGTCGCCGTATTTAATATAGCCGAGGCACGCGCCCAGCTTTACGTTGGCCGCAAGCTTTATAAGCTCATTAGTGGAGAGCTTGGCGCAGTTTGTAAGTATGCCGTAAGAGCGGAGACATTCGTCCTGCACGTCGAGGAAGGACGGGTCTTTTTTAAGATTTTCGCGCTCCGCCTCTTCGAGAAGAACTACCTTTTTGACCACTTCTTCCACCTGCGTCAAAATCTCCTCCTCCGAAACGCCCAAAGTGACCTCGTTGGAAATCTGATACATATAGCCCTCCGCTTCGCTTCCCTCGCCGTAAATTCCGCGGACCGTAAGCCCCAAACGGGAAATAGAACGAATTACGCGCGGCATTACGCCGTTTATGGTAAGCGCGGGCAAAAAGAACATAACCGAAGCGCGCAGTCCCGTGCCGAGATTTGTGGGGCAGGCCGTAAGATAGCCCAGCTGCTCGTCGTAGGCGAATTTCATGGAGTCGGAAATTCTGTTATCTATCTGCGACATGGTGCGGTAAGCCGTTTTAAGCTGTAAGCCCTTCACTATGCACTGTTCCCTTAAATGGTCTTCCTCGTTTATCATTATGGAAACGCTTTCGTCGGTGTTGATAATCGCAGCGGACATTCTTCTGTTTTTAATCAAATTGGGCGAAATAAGGTGGTTTTCCTTTAAAATTTGCGCCTGCTCGTCCGAAACGGCGTCCATATAATAGACGTTGAACTGGTCGTCGTTGAAGCCGTCCAGCCGAGACAGTCCCGAGGATACAAGGCGGATTATCTCCCTCGCCTGCTTTTCGTCTTTAAGGTGAGAAGGAAAGGGAAAGCCTTCGATGTTTCTTGCAAGCCGTACGCGGGTGGAAACCACAGTCGCCGATAAATCACTCATCTTCTCCCCCTCCGTATAAAGCGTCGTTGATTTCCTTGATTTGCCTGTTAAGCCGCCCCGCCTCGCCGTAGCGCCGCTCCTTTAAGGCGACTTCAAGCTGCTCCTGCAAAGATTTCAACTGCCTGTGAAGCCCCAGCTCGTCGTTGTTTTTCGCAGATTTGCCCACATGAGTCACCTTGCCCTGTATGCGGCGGATTGAAGGAAGAAGTTCTTCCCTGAATATGTCGTAACAGTTGGGGCAGCCCAAAAGCCCCGTCCTTTGGTAGTCCGAATACCTTGTGCCGCAGACGGTGCACTTCTTCTCTTTTTTTATAGACGGTTCGCCGAAAAATCCCGCCCATATGTCGCTGTCCGCCTTGGCGTTGGCTTCGCCGAGGAGTTCGGCATAGCACGAAGAACATAAGTGGCTTTCATATCTTTCGCCGTTTATAATTTCGACGTAATCCACGGTAGCCGCATTTTTTTTGCAGTTTTGACAGAGCATTTTTTTATCCCGAAAGTTTTATTTCACTTTAATTATACTACGTTTCGGGCGCGGATAAACAAAAATAACGTTTTGCCTACAAAAATTTTTCGACATTTTACCGTTATTATCAGGTATTTGCAATGTTTATAAATAAGCGGTTCGGACAATCGCCAAACCGCTTCTCAAATCTATGAAAATTTTATTTCGACATAGCCTCTTGCACGGCGACCGCCACCGCTACGGTTGCGCCGACCATGGGATTGTTGCCCATGCCGATAAGCCCCATCATTTCAACGTGCGCCGGAACGGAAGAAGAACCCGCAAACTGCGCGTCCGAATGCATACGCCCCATTGTATCGGTCATGCCGTAACTTGAAGGACCCGCCGCCATATTGTCGGGGTGAAGCGTTCTGCCCGTGCCGCCGCCCGAAGCTACCGAGAAATATTTTACTCCGTTTTCGTTACACCACTTCTTATACGTGCCCGCTACGGGATGCTGGAAGCGCGTGGGGTTTGTGGAATTGCCCGTAATGGATACGGAAACGTTTTCCATTTTCATTATTGCCACGCCTTCGGGAACGTTGTCCGCGCCGTAGCACTTTACTTTTGCCCTCGGTCCGTCGGAGAAAGATACGGTATCGGTGACTTTTACAGTTTCGGTATAAGGGTCAAACTCCGTTTTAACGTAGGTGAAGCCGTTTATTCTCGAAATTATATACGCCGCGTCCTTGCCGAGACCGTTTAAAATTACGCGCAAAGGCTTTGTTCTTACCTTATTTGCGTTTTCTGCGATTTTGATTGCGCCCTCTGCCGCCGCGAAAGATTCATGCCCCGCAAGGAAGCAGAAGCAATCCGTTTCTTCGGAAAGAAGCATAGAGCCCAGATTTCCGTGACCTAAACCGACTTTTCTGTTTTCGGCAACGGAACCGGGGATACAAAAAGATTGAAGTCCCACGCCTATCATTTTCGCGGCTTCGTATGCCTTTTTGCAACCGCTTTTTATTGCGATAGCCGCGCCCACTGTATATGCCCAAACGGCGTTTTCAAAACATATGGGCTGCGTTCCGCGGACGATTTTATCCACGTCTATGCCTTTTGCAAGGGTGATATCCCTACATTCTTCGATTGTCTTGATATTATAATTTTTCAGAACGCCGAGAATTTTACTTTCGCGCCTGTCGTAGCTTTCAAACAGTGCCATTATTCTTCAACCTCCTTATCCGTTCTGGGGTCGATATACTTTACTGCGCCCGCGTCCTTTGAATATCTGCCGTAAGTGCCTATCGCCTTTTCAAACGCCTCTGTGGCGTTCAGTCCCTTTTTGATAAAATCGGTCATTTTGCCGAGAGATATAAATTTATAGCCGCAGACCTCGTTGTTTTTGTCCAGCGCGAGGGTCATAACGTAGCCCTCAGCCATTTCAAG
>CANRAI010000098.1 GCA_947628555.1 uncultured Clostridia bacterium
GTTTTATTTTACAAAAAACCTGTTGATTTATTTAACTTTTTTATTTCTAACTGTTGCACTTAGTTTGACAATTCAATATAAGTGTAAATCATCATTACGTAAAAAACCATTATTTTGGCAATATCAAAGCAACATGAATTTTTATTTTATAAGCAGCGCCAAAATAGCTTTAATGGCGTGCAATTTGTTTTCGCCCTGTTCAAGCACAAGGCTGCGTTCCCCGTCTATTACGTCGGCGGCGACCTCTACCCCGCGGTTTGCGGGCAGGGCGTGCATAAAGTACGCGCCGCGGCCGGCTTTCGCCATAAGTTCTTTATCTACGCGGTAGGGCGCAAGCGCTTCGCGTTCGTGTTCGGAAATGGCGCTGTGATAGTTGTAATTGTCCGTATAAACTATATCCGCGCCCTTTACGGCTTCGGCGGGATTTTCGGTTATGGTAACGTGCCCGAATTGGCTTGCCCCGTCTATTGCGTACTGTTTAAGCCCGTATTCGGCGGGAGTGGCTACCGTTACTTCCATACCGCACTTTATCGCGCCCATAATAAGCGAGTGCGCGTTTGCCGAACCCCTGCCTACGTAAGTTAATTTCAGCCCTTCCAGCTTTCCGAAAGTTTCCCAAATTGTGTAAAGGTCGCAAAGGGTCTGAATGGGAATACAAGAGTCGTTAGTAGAGTTGATAATGGGAATAGGGGAAACGGCGCAAAATTCGTTCAGTTCGGTAAGCCCAATGCCGCGTGTAACAAGCGCGCCCACACCGTAGCGGGATATTACGTTTACAATGTCCTTGATATTTTCGCCGGCGTGCATGTCGCCTTCGCTGTAAGGCAGGTTGACGCAATCTCCGCCGAGCTGGCGTATCCCTATTTCAAGCGCGGAGCGCGTTCTCAGCGAAGTGTCCCCGAAAAGCAGAGCAATGGTAACGTCCTGCAAGATACGCGTGTTTTCGTGAAGCTGAAATTTCGCTTTCATCGCCTTAGTGGCGTAAAGAATTTCGAAAATTTCCTCCGTCGGGTAGTCGTAAAGCTTTAAAAGGTGCTTATTCCCGATTCCGTAGGAGGGAGAATACCTGTTTATATCCATTTATTTCTCCGATTGAAGATATTATACCACTTGTCAAGTAGAAATTCAACTTTTTTCGGCATGTCTTTCCGAAAATACGCAGCCGCAGTAGTTCTGTCTGTATAAATTGTGCTCCTTTGAAAGTTCGCAGCTTCTTAAATACCCGTTCCGCTTTTTAAAGTCGCTGTAAAGCCACATATCGCCGCCTATTTCCTTGCCTATGGAGTTTATTATTTCGGCGTTTTTCAAGGGGCTGATTGTAAGGGTGGTCGTGAAAAAATCGTAGCCGCCCGCCTTTGCGGCTTCGTAAGTCTTTTTAAGCCGAAGCCCGAAGCACGCGGTACAGCGTTCGCCGCCCTCGGGACAGTCCTCCAACCCGCGCACAGCCGAATAAAATTCCTCCGCGCCGTGTCCGCAGTCCATAAAGTCCGCCCAGCCTGTTTCTTCTGTGAAGCGTAAAAGTTCCGCCTTTCTCCTTTCGTATTCCCCGTCCTCTATATTCGGGTTGTAAAAGAAAACGGTTATTTTAAAAAATTCTTTCAGCCTTTCCAGGCACGCGGAAGCGCACGGCGCGCAGCAGCAGTGCAGCAAAAGCCGTCCGCCCGCGCTCTTTTGCGCCTGTTCCAGCATAAGACTGTCAAAGTTGAGCTTCGTCATATAAAAATTGTAGCACATTGCGGGGCATATTTCAACTTTTATTATCGGCGTTGCAATTAAAAATTCTTGCAAAAGCTGCTCCGTTGTGTTATTATATGGCTATATCAACTTTGGAGACGATAATGTCAGGTTTGAATTTAAACGGCATAACCAAAATATATCCTTCGGGCGCGACGGCGCTGTACAACGTTTCCCTCGAAGCGGGCGACAGGGAATTTCTTGTGATACTCGGCGGGGAGAAGTGCGGCAAATCCAGCCTTCTTAAAGTCATAGCTGGGGTGGAAGACGCGAGCTCGGGAAGCGTTTTCATCGACGGCAAGGACTTAGCGGGCGTCGAACCGAAGGACAGGGACGTGGCAATGGTTTACCGCGGCGATACGCTTTATCCCTCGCTTAACGTCTATGACAATATGGCTTTCGGGCTACGGCTTAGAAAAGCGCCGCAGGCGCTGATAGACAAGCGCGTAAAGTCGGCGGCGGATATTTTGGGCTTGAACGAAATTCTCTACCGCAAACCCAAGGTGCTTTCGGCGGCGGCGCGCCAGCGCGTAGCCATAGCGAGGGCTATTGTGAGAGAGCCTCGGCTCTATCTTTTCGACGAGCCGCTTGCGGGCATAGACGAAACTTTGCGCCGCGATATGCTCAACGTTATAATAAACTTACAGGCGAGAATGAACGGCACGTTTATATACGCCACAAAAAACCTTTCGGAAGCGCTTACGATAGGCACGCGCATAGCCGTTATGAAAAGCGGGCTTATCCAGCAGATTGATACGCCCTCGAATCTCTACGACTATCCCGCCAACACATACGTGGCATTTCTTATAGGCTCGCCTACGGTAAATCTTTTAAAAGACGTTAAAATCGTTAAGGGAGAGGACGGATATGCCGCGGAATCCGGCTTCGGCAGACTGAAACTTCCCGAAAACATAGTTAAACGCTTTCCGGATATTGAAGAATACGCCCAAAGCGGCAAGGCGGTGATTTTGGGTCTCCGTCCCGAGGACGTTAAATGCGCCGCAGAAGGACCGCTTTCCGCAAAAATGGGCAAAACGGAGGAGGCGGACGGCGTGACCTATGCGGAATGTACTCTGTCCGACGGTCAAATCGTACTTGTCACAGCGGACGCGCATAGGGGCAAGTCGGAAACGGTTTCGCTTGCGGTTGACGGAACAAGGCTGTACCTGTTCGACGCGGAAACGCGGCTTACGCTTTTATCCAGAGATAGCGGATATAAGCCTACGGGGCACAAGGACGCGGACAGAATACCCCTTCCCTATCCCGAGGAACAGCGGATTATCGAAAAGCTTAAACCGCAGAAGCAGAACTTACCTAAGAAAAAAATCAGATAACGACCCAAAAGCCCCGACAAGGGGTTTTTGTTGTAATGGGTTATTGTTCTTTACAACATAATGGCAGAAGTATTTCTCGACGCGTTTCTCGATACGCTTAAAGTCTTTCCGTTTCTTCTTGTAATATATATAATTATAGAGCTGATAGAACACAAGACTTCGCTTACGGGCAACCGGAAAATTTTACAGGGACGTTTCGCCCCGCTTATAGGCTCGGCGGCGGGAATAATACCGCTGTGCGGGTTTTCCGTCATGGCTTCGAAGCTGTACGAAAAGGATTATATAAAGACGGGCACGCTTTTATCCGTGTTTATCGCCACTTCCGACGAAGCCGTGATAATTCTTTTAACCGACTTTACGTCTGCGGCGCTTCGGGCGATTTTGCCGCTTTTGGTCATAAAATTCGTGCTTGCGGCGGCGGTGGGTTACGCCGTGAACGCCTTAATTTCGGGTAAGTCGGAATCCGTCCTTCCGCAAGGCGAGGTAGAGTATTCCTGCGGTCATTCTCATCACGGGGGAAAATCCGCCGTACAGCTTTACCTTTTGTCGCCGCTGTGGCATTCATTCAAAATAACTTTGTATCTGTTCGCCGTCAACCTTGCTTTCGGACTTATAATTTTTTACGTGGGCGAGGATAAAATTGCCGCATCTTTCGGCGTAAATATTTGGGTGCAGCCCCTTATAACCGCCGCCGTAGGGCTGATTCCAAG
>CANRAI010000099.1 GCA_947628555.1 uncultured Clostridia bacterium
TCATAGCCCACCCGGGGAGAATAGATTTGCCGAAAGCCGAACTTTACGCGCTTATAAAACATCTTGCTTCGGCGGGACTTAAAGGCATAGAAGCGGTTTATGCTACGCATACTGTCATAGAGACGGCATACTTTAAGGAGCTTGCCGAAGAACTCGGGCTGTACGTCACCGGCGGGTCTGATTGCCATTTCGCCGTCGGAGGCAGGGCTGTGGGCGAACCTGAATTTCACCCTTCGGCAGAGCTTCGGCAAAGATTGGAAATTTGATTAAATTGTTAAAAAAACTTAATACGTGCCTTATTTTGTCCGCCCTTGCGACGGGCATTGTTTTTTGTCTGTGCGGTTTTACGGTAACCCTTCCCAAAGGCGTGACGGTAAACGGCTGCGATGTGGGCGGGTTGACCCGTTCTGCCGCCGCAGCGCTTATCCGCGGTGAAAAAGAAAAGGAGTTAAAGACAAAAAAACTTATTGTTTCGGGCGAAAAATGTCAATACGTGTTCGGTTTTCCCGAAATTTCCTATAAGGATAACGTCCAGGATACGTTGAGGCGCGCAAAGCGAAAGGGCAGTTATACTGCGAATTTCAGCTATTATCTGTGCGGGCTTAACGAGGTAATAGCCGCAGTCTGCGAAAGCGAGCGCGTTTTAAAGGAAGAACCTTACGCGGAATTTAAAACGACGGGCGCGCCCTTTATCTATCATGAAGGCCACGACGGAAAAGAAGTTGACGCAGTCCGTCTGAAAAACGATATTTTAAACTCTTTAAAGGGCGGTTTCGAGCAGATAAATGTAAGATATCTCAACACGTTCCGCCAAAATTCCCTTCATACCGTCAAACAAAACACCGTTCTCCTCGGCAGATATACAACATATTTCGACCCATCCAACATAAACCGCGCAAGCAATATACGCCTTGCCGCGGAACTTTTAAACGGCGTAATTATACAGGGCGGTGAAACGCTTTCGTTCAATAAGACCGTGGGCGCAAGACTGCCCGAAAGGGGTTTTCTTAAAGCAAAGATTATCAAAAACGGCGAATACACCGAGGGCGTAGGGGGCGGGGTATGCCAGGTAAGCACAACCCTGTATAACGCCGCGTTGCTTTCGGGAATGGCCGTAACGGAATTTCATCCCCATTCCCTTGCCGTGGGATACGTTGAGCCCTCTCGCGACGCAATGGTAAGCGGCAGCGCGTGCGACTTAAAATTCCGCAACCCGTCCAAGTATCCCGTGTATCTGCGTTCGCATACTGCGGAAGGCAGTGTTTCGTTCGAATTTTACGGCAAAAGCGACGGCGCGAAATATTCGCTTGAAAGCGTAATTTTAGGCTATCTGCCCGCTCCCGAGGAGCAATGCGCCGACCCTTCGGACGTCCGCGAGGGCAGGGACGGGGTGAGAAGCGAGGGCTATCTTTTAATCGAACGCAGCGGTTACGTAAAGAGAGTAAAGCTTCGCCGCGACAAATATCTGCCGCAGAAAAGGCTTGTATATACCCTTACCGACGGTGAGGAAGCCGCGCAAGACGGCGCTTCCGGCTGACGGCAAACATTTTTATCGAAGTACGTTTGATAACGTTAAACAAAATATAGTAATTTTCAAATTTTTCCATACGATAAGTTGTGTTTTCCCCGCGATTATGTTATACTTAAAAAGTATTTTGAATTTCGGAGAACCATATGGTAAAAATAGTACTTGACGCTATGGGCGGCGACAATGCGCCCGCGGCGACCGTTCAAGGCGCGGCGGAAGCGCTGAAAAACGACCCGCAATTATATCTAATTTTGACGGGCAGGCAAAAAGCTTTGGAGGAAGAATTTAAAAAATATTCTTACGACAAAAGCCGTCTTGAAATTGTCGATTGCCCCGAAGTAATAGAGATGAACGACGTCCCCACCGTGGCTTTGATGACGAAGAAAAATTCTTCGCTTGCCACGGCGTTTTGGATACTGAAAAAGCAAGAGGACGTTTGCGCCTTAGTCACGGCGGGCTCCACAGGCGCGACGATAGTCGGCGGACAAACAATTTTGGGAAGGATACGCGGCATAAACCGCGCCGCGCTTTGCCCCGCGATACCTAATTCCCGCGGGGGCTTTACTCTGCTCTGCGATTGCGGCGCAAACGCCGAATGTAAGCCCGTAATGCTCTGCCAGTTCGCCTTGCTCGCTTCGGCTTACGCGCAGGTCGGCTTCGGAATAAAATCGCCAAAAGTCGGGCTTTTGAATAACGGGACAGAGGAACATAAGGGCGACCCTTTAAGGCAACAGACGTTCAAATACCTCTCGCAGATGAAAGGCATAAATTTTATCGGGAACATCGAGGGGCGGGATATAATGCTGGGCGAAGCCGACGTAGCCGTGTCAGACGGTTTTTCGGGCAATATCGCGTTGAAATCGATAGAGGGCTGCGGCAAACTCGTGCTCGGCGTAATGAAGAAGGAATTATCCGCCACAACGCGCTCTAAAATAGGCTATTTGTTCGCGAAAAAAGCCATAAAAAATATGCGCGCACAGCTCGATTTCGACAAATTCGGCGGCGCTTTGCTTTTGGGGCTTAAAAAGCCCGTCGTAAAAACCCACGGCTCGTCCAAACCCCAGACGATATCCGCATCTATATCGAATGCGGCGCAGATTTACCGTAACGGGCTTGTCGGCGAAGTCGAAAAAATGCTTGAACAGATTGATTTCAAATCGCTGATTCCGGCAGAGGAAATTTAAATGAATTACGCCGAAATCGAAAACAGGCTTGGGTATGTATTCAAAAATAAAAAGCTTTTGAAAACTTCACTCACCCTCGCGTCCGCCGACCCGTACGACAACAACCAGACAATGGAATTTTTCGGGGACGCGATTCTCGAATTCATTGTCTCCGAAAAAATTTACGACGACGACAAATCGGAGGGCGAACTTACCGAAAAACGCAAGACATATGTATCGGACAAGGCGCTTACGCCCGTTTCAAAGAAGTTGGGGCTGGAAAAGTTTTTCATAAAAAGCCAAGGCGATACGGTGCTGAAAAAATCCATTCCTTCGGCGTACGAGGCGGTGCTCGCTGCAATATATCTGGACGGCGGAATGGACGCGGCGCGTTCTTTCGTTTACCGTACGATGGATTTTTCGCCCGCCCGTCCGCAGATAAATTACAAGGGGAAATTGCAGGAATTTCTGCAAGGCAGGGGAGAGCCTTTGCCTGAGTACGAACGAAAGAATATAGGCACGCCCCAAAAGCCCGTGTTCCGTTCAAGAGTCGCCGTCCGCGGCAGAACTTTCGAGGGCACGGCGGACAACGCAAGGCAGTCCGAACAGCTTGCGGCACAAAAAGCGCTGGAATTTCTGAACGAAAACGATTGATAAATTTCAACATACTATCGGGCGGAAAGCAATAATTCAGTGACGGAAATATACCAATCAGTGTAACGGAAATTATTCCAAAAGGAAATAAATATGCTAACATTCAAACAGATACAGCTTGTGGGCTTCAAATCCTTTGCCGACAAAACGGTAATACCTCTCGGCGAGGGCGTGACCTGTATAGTCGGACCTAACGGCTGCGGCAAGTCCAATGTCGCGGATGCAATCCGCTGGGTACTCGGCGAACAGTCGGCAAAGATGATGCGCGGTTCGCAGATGATGGACGTTATTTTCGGCGGCACGGAAAAACGCCGCATGATGTCCTTCGCGGAAAGCCGCTTATCCTCCGTCAGCGGGACAAAAGAAAGGTGCATA
>CANRAI010000100.1 GCA_947628555.1 uncultured Clostridia bacterium
TCAGGAAAATGTACTGCTCGCGTCGGTTACGGCGCGCATCTGAAAGGGGAGAGAGAAAGCCCTGCACATGCACGCCGTAGCGCTTGTAGCCGCCCCGATAAGGGGATTTATACATAGCAGATTTTGGAAGCAAGAGTGGATATCATATTCCCGAAAGGTCGAAGAAATCAAAAGGGAGTCGTTTTCGGAAAAAGAAATAGGGGAAACCGTTTGATTATCAAAAACGGATTGCATAGAACTTCGGGATTTCTTAAAAGGCACAGCGCTTGAAGCGTCTGTAAAGAAGTTAGGTAAACCCCAAGGCGGATTTTTATCGCCTCGGGGCTTATTTTTCATTTTTCGGCAATATATTAGAGTATGGCTGAAAGATTCAAATCCAGGGGCAGGTTCATTCTTGCAAGCGTGGGCGCGGCGGTGGGGCTGGGCAACGCTCTGCGCTTCCCGGGGCTGTGCGCAAAGTACGGCGGCGGTGCGTTTCTTCTGGTATATCTTGCCGCGCTGCTCGTTTTGGGCGTACCTCTGTTAAATGCGGAAATCGCCCTCGGCAGAAAAATTCGCGGCGGCTCTCCCGAATGTATGAACAGTCTTTTTAAGGGGGGCGAAAAGTTGGGCTGGGCGCAGTGCACCAATTCCGTGTTCACCGCGGTTTTGTACGCGGGGCTTGCAGGCTGGATTCTTGCTATGGCGTTTTCAATATTCCCCCTGTGCGCTTCGGGAGCGTACGAAGCTCCGCGCTATTTTTTCGATAGGGTTTTGCATGCAAGCGGCGACGGCGTAATTACGGGTATTTCCCCCCTTGTCGCCTTATGTATAGCGGCGGTGTGGGTAGCTATGTTTTTCTGTTTGAAAGGCGGGGCGAACGCTCTGTCTGGGGCGGCAAAATTCACTGTTTTCACGCCCATGGCGCTGCTTACCCTTATCTCCGTAAGGGGGCTTTTTTACAGTAATTCCGCGGAAGCGCTCACCGCGCTGTTTATGCCCGATTTTTCAAAGCTGTCCTCGCCGGAAATTTGGATAAACGCTTTGGGGCAGGTGTTTTTTTCGCTGTCGCTTGCGGTCGGAATTATGCCTGCTTACGGAGCGTATCTGCCCGAAAGATGCAATATATTTCCCACTTCTTTGGTTATCGCCGCGGCGGACGCCTTTGTTTCCGTGCTCGCTTCGGTGGCGCTTTTCACTACTTTGTATGGCTGCGGATTGCAGGGCGAGATAGGGCAGTCGGGGATAATCACTGCCTTTTCGGTTTATCCTGCCGCCATAGCCGGTCTGTTTGAAAATAAGATACTCTGCGGCGTCGTGGGCGTTCTTTTTTATTTTTCTCTGTCGCTTATGGCTGTGCAGTCGGGCGTTTCCATGTTAGAGGCGGCGCTTTCGCCCATACTTAAAAAATTTTCTTTGAAAAGAGGCAAAACGGCGGGTACGTTTTGCGTTTTTCTCGGAATTGTTTCGCTGATTTTCGCAACAACCGCCGCCGGCGTTCTGGTTGAAATAGGGGATTTGTTCGTAAATTTTTACAACGTGCTTGTGCTATGCATTATAGAGTGCGTCGCCATCGGCTGGTCGAAAGAGGGAAAGGGGCTTGCAGAAGAAATCAACCGTTATTCGGGCAGACTGAAAATGCCGCGGAGCGCCTTTGGGATTTCGATAAAATTTCTTTGTCCCGCCGTGCTTCTGGCGCTTGCCGCGCCGCAGTTCTTAAAACTGTTTGCGGGGCTTGATTATCCTGCATGGGCGCAGTTCGCGTTCGGCTGGGGAGCGGGCATAGTCGTATTTATTTCGGGGTTTGCGGTAGAGCTGGCTTCCCGCCCCGTCCCGCGCGCGTTAAAAAAATCTGAAAAATCCGATTTTGGCTAAACGCGCCCGATAAATTATGTTTCGATTAAAAATTCTGTTTCGATTAAAAATTTTTAAAGCGGCGGAAAATCCGTCGCTTTTTTATACGAAAAATTCTTGCAAAGCGCAGTATAAGCGGTGAAATTTTTTGTAAATTTTTCACAAAATTGCGCGGTTTTTTTCATTTGGAAGAGGGTATAAGAAAATATAATACCTATTTTCTGGCGCGTTTTCGCATAGTTTTATTTGCCTGGGTATGGCACAAAAAATCAATATCTTGTGTGTTTTGGCCGCACAAAACCGCAATTTCGTGCGTAGCGGCACAAAAATCCCAAATTCGGCCGAAAAACGGGCAAAATAAGCCCAAAATCTATAAAAAACAGGCTAAAAATATTTGACATTTGGCTTTCGGCATTATATAATAGCTAAGCGTGTTCAAAAAAGTGCGTATGGGTTGACGCGTAAAGTTACTGAAAATCCCCGTAAAGTCAAGCCGTCGGGGCAGATAATTTACGCCGACAAATGTCCGGACCCGATTCGGGCGACTAACCGCGGCTTATGCAAATCGACGCCGAAAGGTGTTTTTTTATGCCTGCGGCCGCGATACACACGGTTAAGTTGACACGGAATAAAAATTTTCGGTTAGTATTAAAGGAGTAATTATGGCAGGACAAAAAATCAGAATCAAATTGGCGGCATACGACCACGAACTCGTAGATCTTGCGGCTCACCGCATAGTCGAGACGATGAAAAAGAGCGGCGCTAAAATTTCGGGACCCGTACCCCTTCCCACGGAAAGGGAGATAGTTACCATTCTCCGTTCCCCCCACAAGGACAAGGACAGCCGCGAGCAGTTCGAGCAGAGGACGTATAAAAGAATTATCGACATCTATACCCCCAACGCAAAACTTCTGGACACGGTGCATCTTCCCGCGGGCGTCGATATCAAAATAAAGCTTTGATTTCCGGGGATTGCGGAAAACAATATATCATTATATCAATATTAAATAATTATGTAATCGCGATACTCTACGGCTTGCCGACGACGGAAATCGGCGCAACGGCAAAACGCGGTATCTTCCGATAAAAAATAAAACGGAGGAACTTTATCAATGAATAAAGCAATCATCGGCCGTAAAGCTGGTATGACCCAGATATTTACGGCGGAGGGCAAGGTGATTCCCGTAACCGTCATACAGGCGGGTCCCTGCCCCGTAGTGCAAATCAAAACTGTTGAAAAAGACGGCTATTCCGCCTTGAAGCTCGGTTTTGACGAAGCTAAGGAAAAGGCGCTTTCAAAGCCCGACCTCGGTCAATTCAAAAAGGCGGGCGTGAAACCCTGCAAGGTCTTGAAGGAATTCCGTCTCGACGGCGCCGCTTCTTATGAAGTTGGCAAGGAAATCAAGGTTGACGTGTTCGCCGCCGGCGACAAGGTTGACGTGCACGGCGTTTCGAAAGGCCACGGCTTTTCGGGCGTAATCAAAAGGTGGAACCAGCACAGGCTGAAAGAAACCCACGGCGTAGGTCCCGTACACAGAGAACCGGGCTCCATGGGCGCAAACAGCTCGCCTTCGAGAGTATTCAAGAACAAACATCTCGCCGGACAGTACGGCGTCGATAACGTGACCGTTCAGAACCTTGAAATCGTAAGAGTGGACGCAGAGAGAAACTGTCTGCTTATAAAGGGTTCGGTTCCCGGCCCCAACGGTGCGGTCGTTACCATAAACGACACCGTTAAGTAAGGAGGACAAGACAAATGCCTAATATAAAAGT
>CANRAI010000101.1 GCA_947628555.1 uncultured Clostridia bacterium
AATCTATTCTAACACAGTTGATTTATATGAACTACTTTTTTGCCTGCACCCGTTGCACTTGATATGATAATTCACCAGCAATATAAGCGGCGGGCGGTCCGTACGGACCGCCCGCCGCTCAATTTATGATGAAAGTTCTGTTGTTCAGTTTGACTGTTTCAAACGCTTTTTAAATTTGCTAAGTATCCCTTCCTTGGGTTTTACGCCCGTCTGGCGGTCCTTGCCGTAGAAGAAAATCGCCACCGTTCCGGGACCGACGTGCGAACCTGTACAAAGGTCGTAATATTCAACAATCACGTCTTTCGCGCCCCTTTCTTTTAAAAGCCCGGCTACGGTTAACGCGTCCTCCTCGCAATCGCAGTGGCAGACGGCTACGGTCTGGTTTCCGGGGTCAACGACATTGAGCGAAAAGTTTTCCGCAAGCGCTTCCAAAGCTTTTTTGCGCCCGCGCGCTTTTGAATGGAACACAATTTTCGCATTGTCGCCGCCGTCCGCCATAAGGACGGGTTTTATGTTCAGCAAAGTGCCCGCTATGGCGAGAGTTGCAGAAATTCTGCCGCTCTTTTTAAGATATTTCAAATCGCCCACGGTCAGATAACTGTTTATCTTGTATCTGTTGTTCTTTATCCATTCCGCGCAGGCTTCGGCGCTTTCACCCATATCCCTTAAATCGCACGCCCTTAAAACCTGCAAGCCTTCGCCCATGGAGGCGTTGGCGCTGTCGCATACGAAAATTTTCCTTTCGGGATATTTCTTTGAAAGCTCTTCTGCGGCTGCTTTCGCCTGATTAAAAGTGCTGCTTATGCCCGACGATATAAAGGTGATTATTACGTCCCTGCCCGCTTCGAGAGATGGAGTTACCGCTTCCGCGATTGTATGCGAGCTGAGAAGGGAGGTTTTCACTTCCGCGCCTTCGCGCACTTCCTTGTAAAAATTTTTGGCGATTTCGGCAAAATCGCGTTCGCCGTCGTAACAGCATCTTTCCTCGCCGTTTACGGTGAAAGTATAAGGAATAATTTTAATTCCGCGCTGTTTTACAAGCTCCAACGGGATGTTAGCCCCCGAATCGCAATATACGTCGAATTTAATCATTTCCGCTCCCGACGGCGCATGGATTTGCGCCGCCATATATTTGAAGTTCCGCGGCGCGTCAATTGCACCGTTCACTTATCAGTATATTTATTGTTTGTGAAAATGCTATGAAGTTTTTCTCCACGCTTGAATTTTTTTTGTAAACTGTTTATAAAAACAACTCTACCGACAAAAAAACAAACTCTACTCACGGTAGAGTTGCCGCAAACGCTTGTGTTTTTCGCTTGCGTATGTTAAAATACGTCTATGGAAGATTTGAAAGACATAATCGCCAAAAACCTTACGGAGTTGAGAACGCAGGCTGGGCTGACGCAGCTTCAACTTGCGGAAATGCTTAACTATTCCGATAAAGCGGTATCCAAATGGGAAAGGGGGGAAGCGATTCCCGACATCCGCGTGCTTGTAAGGCTGTCGGATATTTACGGCGTTTCGCTCGATTCTCTTGTGAAAGGGGGCGGCGCGGCAGTGCAGACTAAGCCTCGGCGCAGGATTTCTTCCAACCACGCGTTTATTTCGGCTTTAAGCGTAGGTCTTGTGTGGTTTATAGCCACCTGTTTATTTGTCGTGTTCTTTTTCATTCCCGCCACGGCTAAGTACGCTTATCTCGTATTCGTCGTCGCGCCTCTGCCTACGGGAATAGTTTTAACTGTTTTTTCAGCAAAGTGGGGGAACAGGGTGACGAACGCGCTTGCAAGCTCGCTGATTCTTTGGGCTTGCGTGCTGATTTTTCACATATATGTAATAACATTCGCGCCGACGTTCACGCAGATTTATTTGTTGTACATCGTCGCCGCAGTTTTCGAGGTGCTGATAATCCTGTGGTTTGTTTACAGGTGGTTCGCCTCCCGGAAAAAATAGATAACGGCAAAAACGCAATACTTATCCGTATTTTAATTGAAAGAGGAAGAAAATTTTATGGATTTGGAAAAACTTGCTTCGGCGCTAATTCCCGACGAGGACCTTTTGGACCCCGACAAATACGAAGAAATTTATCCCCCGCGCGAAATACCTAAGGGCGCGCAGGTCACCAGGCTTGCGCCGTCGCCTACGGGCTTTATACACCTCGGCAACCTTTACTCGGCGCTCGCCGACGAACGCGCCGCGCATACCTCGGGCGGTATTTTTTATTTGCGCATAGAGGACACCGACGATAAGCGAAAAGTTGACGGCGCGGTGGAAAGCGTAATACGTTCGCTCGATTATTTCGGAATAAAATTCGACGAGGGCGCGGAGATTCAATCCCGCCTGAACATATACGGACCGTATTACCAGCGGCAGCGCGCCAAAATCTACCGCGCTTTCGCAAAGCGGCTTATCGCGCAGGGCTATGCCTATCCGTGCTTTTGTACCGCGGAAGAGCTGGACAGGGTGCGCGAGGCGCAAAACGCCGAAAAGCTTACTACCGGCTATTACGGCAGGTTTGCCAAATGCAGAAATCTTTCGGAAGAGGAAATTTATTCCAACCTGAAAGCGGGCAAACCCTTCGTAATAAGGCTTAAATCCCAAGGGCATATTTCAAATAAAATAACTTTCCGCGATGCGATAAAAGGGGAAATTGCCGTTACCGAAAACGACCAGGACGTAGTGCTTTTGAAGTCGGACGGAATTCCTACTTATCACTTCGCGCATGCCATAGACGACCATTTTATGCGCACCACCCTTGTAATAAGGGGGGAAGAATGGCTTTCCAGCCTGCCTATCCACCTTGAATTGCATAAGGTTCTCGGGTTTAAACCGCCCGTTTATGCGCACACGTGTTCGCTTATGAAAGCGGAGAACGGCGGCAAGCGCAAGCTTTCCAAGCGCAAAGACCCCGAACTTTCGCTTGACTATTACAGAAAGGCGGGTTATTATCCCGCCGCTGTCGTAAAATATCTTATGACCCTTTTAAATTCCGATTTCGAGGAATGGCAGCTGAAAAATTCGGGCGCAGACTACCGGGAATTTAAATTCAAAGTGGAAAAAATGGGCAAGAGCGGCGCTTTGTTCGACCTTGACAAGCTGAACGACATTTCCAAAACGGAAATTTCAACGCTTTCCGCCGAGGAATGTTACGCTTTTCTTAAAAGCTGGGTAGATGAGTTCGGAAGCGCTTCGGATAAACAGCATTTCTCCGACGGGGCATATATTATAAAAGTCCTCAATCTGGTAATGGGCACGGCGGGAAAGAAGCGCCGTAAGGATATCGAGCGCGCCGAACAGGGCGTAAGACTTTTGGATTATTTCTTCGACGATACCTTTAAGCCCCGTTACGATTTCAGATTCGGCGATGAAACGGTGAACACCGTCCTCGAAGAATTTGCAAAGGTATATGACCCCGGCGACGACAATCAGGCGTGGTTTGCAAAGGTGAAGGAGATTGCGCCCAAGGTCGGCTTCGCCGCCGAAACGGGCGAATATAAAAAGAATCCCGAAGCCTATAAAGGCAGCGTTTCGGACGTTGCGGAAATTCTCAGAATTGCCGTAACGGGCAG
>CANRAI010000102.1 GCA_947628555.1 uncultured Clostridia bacterium
ATGTTCTGAATCGACGCCGAGCACAGGAAATACTGCTGTTTGAGACGCAGTGATTTACCCGCGCTGTGATTGTCCGACGGATAGAGAATTTTGGTCAGAAGGTCTGCGTCCGTATCGTTAGTTAGCGCCTGGTAGTACTGCCCCTGCGAGAACAGCTTCATGTTGAAGTCCTGCGTCGCCTTCGCTTTCCAAAGCCTTAAAACCGATACCGCTTCGCTGTTTTTGCCCGATACCATTAAGTCGTATGCCACCGCTTGAATTTCGGTGCAGTTGACATAGCTTGTTTGCAGCCCGCTTTCGGTCCAGCGTTCGTTCACCTGACCGTTAAAGCGTACTATGAAATTCTTGTCCGTTCTTTGGGTAAGCCATACTTCTCCGCCCGGAAGCCATACATCGGGCAGTTCTATTTGCCAGCCGTCAACTATTTTTTGCTTGAATAGGCCGAATTCGTATCTGAGAGAAAATCCCATTGCGGGATAATTACCCGTTGCAAGCGCGTCAAGATAACAAGCCGCCAACCTGCCCAAACCCCCGTTTCCGAGTCCGGCGTCCGGTTCCGATTCGTACAAATCTTCGATTTTAAGTCCGTACGAAGATACGGCCTTTTCAAAAACGGGAACCAAATTCAGATTATACAAACTGTTTTTAAGCGAGCGGCCGAGAAGAAATTCCATACACAGGTAATAAACCCTTTTGGCGCGCTTAGCTTTGACTTTATTATGAAATTCCTGACGTTTTTGCAGCAAGATATCCCTTACCACCATAACGACAGATTTATAAATCTGGTCTCTCGAAGCTTCGGAAGGCGAAACGCCGAAATACCTTGCAAGCTTTCCGTTTATCTGTTCCTTGACTTCTTTTTCGTTAATTGAACTGCTACTCATTTATTTTCTCCGGTTTATAGTTTAGTTTTTAAGCATATTTAAGTAGAGATTTTCGTAATCTTTTGCTGAACGCATCCAACTGAAATCAGTCGTTGCGGCCCTGTACATAAGTTTTTCCCAAGTTTCCTTGTTTTGATAATCCGCACACGCCTCGCGTATAACATACAGCATATCGTGTGCGTTGTAGTTTGCAAAAGTATAGCCGTTTTGGCACGGTTTGATGCTGTCGTAAAGGCCGCCCGTTTCCCTGACTACCGGTATAGTTCCGTAGCGGCAGGCAATCATTTGCGACAGTCCGCACGGCTCGGATTTTGACGGCATAAGGAAAATATCCGAGCCGGAATAAATTTTTCTTGACAAGTCACCGCTGAACACAATGTTCGCGCTGAATTTATCGGGATATCTGTTAGCCAAATCCCGGAAGAAGCCTTCGAAGTGCGAATCGCCCGTGCCCAAAACGACAATCTGGACGTCGTCCTGCAACAGCTCCTCTATAACCGCCGTAATCAAGTCCAATCCCTTATGGGAAACAAGTCTCGATACCATTGAAATAATGGGCGTACGCGGTTTTTCGGGCAGATTCAGCATCTTCTGTAATTCACGCTTGCATATTGCTTTGTTTGAAAAATCGTCCGCCGAAAAATTTGCGAAAATATGCGTATCTGTTTTAGGATTATAACTTTCGTCTAAGCCGTTTAAAATTCCCGTCAGCTTAAACTCGTTGTTCCTTATGATACTGTCGAGCCCGTGAGCGTAATATTCGTTTTTGATTTCTTCCGCGTATCTCGGACTGACCGTAGAAAATCTTTCGCAACATTCTATGGCGCCTTTCATCAGATTGATACAGTTATTGAATTCGACAATATTGCGATAACCGCCGAAAATATCAAATAAATCATTGAGTAAATCAAGCGAATACCGCCCCTGGTACTCTATGTTATGAATCGTGAAAAGCGCCCTTATATACTGATATTCGGGTTTAAAACAATAGTTTGTCTTTAAATAAATAGCCGCAAGGGCCGCCTGCCAGTCGTGACAGTGCATAACGTCGGGATAAAAATTAAGAAAAGGCATTATTTCGAGTACGCTTTTGCAGAAGAAAGCAAATCTTTCGCCGTCGTCGAAATATCCATAGCATCCGGGGCGTTTGAAGTAAAATTCGTTGTCGATAAAGTAGAACGTTACGCCCTCTTGCACATATTCGAATACGCCGCAATACTGGTTGCGCCAGGCGAGATGCACGTAGAGATTTCCCAGGTAGTTGAAATGCTCTCTGTACTCGGCTTTTATGTCCGAATACAGGGGTATCACCACCCTTACGTCATATCTGCCTGTCGCGGCGAGGGTTTTTGAAAGAGAACCTATGACTTCGGCAAGTCCGCCTGTCGCGATAAAAGGCGTTGATTCCGACGCTACAAACAGGATTTTCTTTCTGTCCGCGGGCTTGATTGCCGAAGCAGCTTGTTTTGAAGCCATAAACTTCCTCCGAAAATTTTTCTTAAATCAGCGAGCCTTTATTTATGAAATAAGGCTGGATTTCGCATCCCGCAAGCACTCTGTTGTCCCGTATTACGGAATTTTTGTCGCTGACTACGTATGAAAGATTGCAGTTTTCACCTACGATATTGTCTGTCATAAGCACGCAATTTTTAACGACGGCGCCCTTGCCTATTTTGACGCCGCGGAAAAGAACGCAGTTTTCAACCGTGCCCTCGATAATACAGCCGTCCGACACAAGCGAGTTTTTTACGACCGCTGTATCGGCAAATTTTGCGGGCGCGCTGTCGTTTACCTTCGTATAAACCGACCTGTCGCCGTAAATTTCGTGGCGTACTTCCTTTTTCAGCAAATCCATATTGGCGTTGAAATAGGCTTTCAGGGAATTTATGTTGGCGTAATAACCGTCGAATTTATATGCGTACAGATTATACATTTTAACTCCCGGACTTAAAATGTCCCTGCCGAAACTTGTATAGCCATGCTGGAAAGCGTTCTGTATCGTCCTTAAAAGGAAAGAAGTACGCGCTACCATTACGTTCATATAATGCTTTTGTACGCCGCCGGCAGTAGGGTTTATCTGTACGTCTGTTATTTTGTCGTTTTTATCTGTTTCAAGAACAATATAATAATGCGACCGTTCGATTTCGTGCTCGTGATAAACAAGGGTAATATCCGCGTTGTTTTTTATGTGCGCCTCTATTACTTTGCTGTAATCGAGTTTATACACGGCGTCGCTGTCTGCGAGAATGACGAAATCCTCGTTGGCTTTTTTTATGAACGAAGTCGCCCCTTTCAACGCTTCGAGGCGGTTCTTATACAGAGTTTCGGTCTCGCCGCTGTACGGGGGAAGTAAAATCAAACCTCCCTCCTTTCTCGCAAGGTCCCAATATTTGCCCGAACCGAGATGGTCCATTAGCGACTGGTAGTTGTTTTTTGTTATCATTCCGACGGTGGTTATGCCAGAGTTGACCATATTCGAAAGCGCAAAATCAACAAGACGGTATCTTCCGCCGAAAGGAATAGAACCCGTCGAGCGGACTTTGGTCAGCTCGGGGATGTCTTCTTCGTTTATGCTTGAAAATATAACGCCAACTGTAG
>CANRAI010000103.1 GCA_947628555.1 uncultured Clostridia bacterium
CATGACGGCAAAAATTTCAGCCCGCCTTGCCCAAAACGGCATAAAAATTTACTCCGATTTTACTGCCGCGGATTTCACCGCAAAGGTGATAGGCGCGTTCAAGGGGGGCGGCAATGCTTAACGACGTAACATTCGGGCAATACTATCCCGCCCGGTCTTTCGTGCACCGCCTCGACCCGCGCACAAAGCTGCTTGCGCTTATAGCGTATATAGTAATGCTTTTCGTGGCTAATAACTTCTATTCGCTGTTCGCCTGCTTTTTTCTGCTATGCGTAACGGTCGTTGCGGCAAAACTGCCGCTGGGCAGCGTTCTGCGTTCGGTCAAGGGCATAATTTTTATACTTGCGCTCACTTCGGTTTTGAATTTGTTTTTCCACGGCGGCGAAAGGCTTTTATGGCAATGGTGGAAGATAAAAATTTATTACGAGGGCGTAATTTTCACCGTTTTTTTAATGCTACGGCTGATTTTCCTTGTGCTGGGTTCGTCCGTATTGACTTTGACGACGACCCCCGTTTCTCTTACCGATGGCATTGAAAGTCTTTTAAAACCGTTGAAATATATAAAATTTCCCGTTCACGAGCTGGCGCTTATTATGTCCATCGCGCTTCGATTCATACCTACGCTGATTGACGAAACCAACCGTATTATTTCGGCGCAGAAAGCGAGGGGGGCGGACTTCGAAAGCGGCAATATTTTCAAACGTATAAAGGCGATAGTGCCTATTCTGATTCCCCTTCTTATAAGCGCTTTCCGCCGCGCGGAAGAACTCGGCGACGCCATGGACGCGCGTTGTTATTCGGGTTCGAAAAACCGTACGAAATATAAAAAACTACACTTCGGCGGGCGTGATATCGCCGCCTTTACGGCTTTTGCGGCGCTGATAGCGGGAGTTATTCTTCTGAATATCTATGCGGCGAGTATATTCCCGCAAATTTATGGCTATATAAGGCTGTCATGATGAGATATGCGCTTTTGATTTCATACGACGGCACGCGCTACGGCGGCTGGCAGATACAAAAAAACCGCGTATCCGTACAGAGTGAACTTGAAAATGCGGCGTGCGACCTTTTCGGCGTTCCTGTCGCCGTGGTTGCAAGCGGGCGTACGGACGCGGGAGTCCACGCAAGGGCGCAGGTGTGCCATTTGGACGCGGAAACTTCCGTTCCGCCAGAAAAAATAGCGGACGCCTTAAATATGCGCCTTCCCGAAGATATACGGGTTATCGCCTCCGTTTCGGCGCCCGTGGGTTTCGACGCGAACCGCAGCGCAAAGCGCAAAACATATTGTTACAGAATGTATTTTTCCTCGCGGCAACACCCTTTGAAGGATAGATATTCCGTATGGGTAAAGGGGGAAGCTGAAATGGAAAAAATGCGATACATATCGCATTTTTTCGAGGGCGAGCACGATTTTTCGGCATATGCAAAAAGCGGCTCTACCGCAAAAACTTTTGTGCGCGAGATATATTCGATAGATATTAAAACGTCGCGCTCGCTGGGCGCAACGGACGTCTGTGTATATGTCTGCGGCAATGGCTTTCTATATAATATGGTGCGGACGATTGTCGGCACTATGCTGTATTACGCGCAGGGTACGCTAACCGAAGAACAGGTCAGGCTGTCGCTTGAAAAAGGGGAAAGGGAACTTGTCGGCAAGACCATGCCCGCCAAGGGATTGACCCTCGAAAGCGTGGACTACGGCTTTGATTTGTTCGGGCTTTAAGCAATTTAAAATAAATTTTACAGTAATTTCACATATTATTTTTGATTTATTCAATAAAATTGTTTATATTATAGATAACTGATTTTGCCGCTATGCTTTCGTGCGCGGCATTTCGGGAGGATGTATGGACTTTTTCGAATACGCCAACTTAACGCAGGAATTAGCCTGGGCGTTCAACATGAGCGTGGAATTGTGGGTATCTCTTCTCGTAGGGGGGATATGCTTTCTCGTCGTTTACGTCTTTCAGACGGTCGGGCTTTATACCATTGCCGTGCGCGAGGGCTTTAAGCATAAATGGATGGCGTTCATACCCTTTTTTAATACTTATTATATAGGTGTATGCGGACAGAAAAACAAATTTTTCAATCTCGACACGCGTAAAGTCGCGCTCGTCGCCGCTATATTGGAGGCGGTTTTGTTCTGCGGCTACGTGCTTTATTTCTCCGCGCTCGTCGCGGTATCTCCTTATATCGAGCTTTTGGAAACGCGCGATATCGGAATGAATAACCAGGTCGCCACGCAGTCGATATGGGGGCTGGCAGATTCATTTTCCTTTGAACATCCCTCGCTTGCCTGGGCGGGCTGGTGCTATAATTATCTCAATACCTACATTCTGAACATTTTGGAACTTATTTACCTTTTCATAATGGTAGTGGTATTGAATTGCTTCTTCCAGACTTATTCCGCAAGGCATTACTTCCTGTTCACGATAGCTTGTATTCTGTTCCCCATACAGGGAATAATAATTTTCGTGGTAAGGCGCAACAAGGCTATGAATTATGGGGAATATATGCGCAGAATACAGGAGCAGGCTTACCGTCAATACCGCAGCCAGCAGAATTACTACCAAAATTCATATAACAATCCCTACGACGGCAATCCCTATTCTGGCCAACAGCCGCCGCGGAATCCCTCAGAAAGGCAGGAGCGCGGCGACGAACCTTTCTCCGAATACGGCAATCAAGATAGGCACAACGACGATCCTTTCGAAGAATTTAAAAACTGATTTATAAAGGCGGCAAAATATGCCGCCTTATAATTTTGCCCTTTTATATTATAATTTACGATTATTTATAATCCGCCGCCTTAAAGCGAAGCGTCCCCCGCTCAAAAATCAGCCTATTTCCTGTTACGCTTTCGGAATCTTCGGGCCCCGCTTTGCGGGGCTTTTTTCTTTACCGCGGATTTTAGCTGCGGCGTTGATTTATAAAGCCTGTTTTTTAAAGCCGCGCGTGCGGATTTTTGTTGCATTGGCGGGTGGGATATGTTATAATTCTCAAAAAGACTATAAGCGCAGGTTATATGAGCGAATGTATCTCCGCAATTTCCACCGCAAACGGAGCGGGCGGGGTTGCGATAATAAGAATAAGCGGTAGCGGCGCGCTGGGCATTGCCCGAAATATGTTTTCGCCTTCCGCGGCCACGGAAAATTTCATACCCAACCATATGTATGCGGGAGAAATAGAAGGGCAGGGCTTTAAAGACTACGGATTTATGGTCTATTTTGCCGCGCCTAAATCCTTTACGGGCGAGGATACAGTGGAATTTCACTGTCACGGCGGAGTGCAGATTGCCCGCGGGATACTCAAAAAAACTCTTTCGCTGGGAGCGCGGGCGGCGGAGCGGGGGGAATTCACCCGCCGCGCCTTTTTAAACGGCAAGCTGTCTCTCACCGCCGTCGAGGGCATGGGGGAGATGATCGAGGCGGAGTCCGCTTCCCACGTCCGTGCGGGCTATTCCCTCTATACCGAAC
>CANRAI010000104.1 GCA_947628555.1 uncultured Clostridia bacterium
TTCATTTAAGCTTAACTCCGCTGCCCTTTACCGTTTTGCCGAGAATCACACATTCCTCGCCCGTGCTTTCAAGCTGTGCGATAGCCGCCTCTACGTCCTTTTTGGCTACGCAGACGACCATTCCTATACCCATGTTAAAGGTATTGTACGCCTGCTGTTTTGTGATTTTCGCCTTTTTCACCATCAGCTGGAAAATGCGGGGCACTTCGTAGGATTTGGTATCTATACTGCATCCTATACCTTCGGGGAATATGCGCGGAATATTTTCTATAAATCCACCGCCCGTAATATGGGCAATTCCCTTCACTTTCACCTTTTCAATTAAGGCAAGTATGCTCTTAACGTAGATTTTCGTAGGAGTTAAAAGTACGTCGAGGGGCGCCGCACCGAGCTCCGCGTCGTATTTTTTAAGGTCCTCCGCGTCCTCGCCCCAAAGTTTTCTGACAAGCGAATAGCCGTTGGAATGTATCCCGCTCGACTTAATGCCTATAAGCACGTCGCCGGACTTTATTTTGCTTCCGTTGATAATCTGTTTTTTATCGACGACTCCCACGGCGAAGCCCGCTACGTCGAAGTCGCCGCCTGGATAAAAGCCGGGCATTTCGGCTGTTTCGCCGCCGATAAGCGCCGCGCCCGCCTGTCTGCAACCCTCTGCGACGCCCGAAACGACGTCCGCAACGTTCTGCGGGTCAAGACTGCCGGAAGCGTAATAGTCAAGGAAAAATAAAGGTTTCGCGCCCTGGCATACTATGTCGTTCACGCACATTGCCACGGCGTCTATGCCTATCGTATCGTATTTACCCGAAACTATCGCGTATTTCAATTTTGTGCCTACGCCGTCCGTACCCGCGACAAGCACGGGCTCTTTCATGCCCTTGGGCATTTGGAAGAAGCCGCCGAACGAACCGATATCGCCCAAAACCCCCTCAGTATATGTAGATTTTACGTGTTCTTTCATAAGCCTTACGGCTTCGTAACCTCTCTCCACGTCAACTCCGCTGTCCTTATACGAAATTGCCATTTTTGTCCTCCGATTTTTATTCTAATTTAAGTTTATCCGTTTCGTATTCATCGAGCGGATAGGGATATTCCCCGTTGAAACAGCCGAGGCAGAAGCCCGTATGAGCCCCCTCGCACGTCTGCAAAAGCTGGTCAATGGTAAGATAGCGTATGCTGTCCGCGCCCAGACTTTCGCATATTTGCTTTTCGTTCCTGTACGCGCCTATAAGCTGTGAATAGGTCTGAATGTCAATGCCGAGATGGCAGGGATGTTTGATTATGGGCGAACAGATTCTTATATGAACCTCTTTCGCGCCCGCGTCGCGCAACATTTTTATTATTTTCCTCATGGTTGTGCCGCGCACGATAGAGTCGTCTATGATTATTACGCGCTTGTCGCGGATATTTGCCCGCAGAGCGTTCATTTTTACGTTTAAGCTGTTCTCCCTCTGGCGCTGGTCGGGCTGGATAAAAGTCCTGCCCACATACCTGTTCTTTGCAAGCGCCTCCACGAAAGGTATCCCGCTCTCCTCGGAATATCCGCGCGCCGCAACGTTTGCCGAATCGGGTACGCCCGAAACCAAATCCGCTTCCACGGGATAATGCCTTGCAAGGAGTTTTCCCGCCTCTTTGCGCGCCTCATACACGCTGTAACCGTCCAAAATAGAGTCGTGGCGGGCGAAATAGACGTATTCGAAAATGCACATCTGCGCCCTTTCGGGTATATTTTCCATAAAATAGGAATGAATACCTTCCGAATCGGCGACGACTATTTCACCCGGCTTTACGTCGCGCAAAAAGTTTGCGCTTACTGCGTCGAGCGCGCATGTTTCGCTGGCGAAAATCACGTCGCTTTCCGTCGTGCCTATGCAAAGGGGACGTATTCCGAACGGGTCGCGCACGGCAATCAGCTTATCCAAAGTCATGATAACCAGCGCATACGAGCCTTTGAGTTTTGCACAAGCCCTTTTTACGCCCGTAAGAATATCGCCGTCCGAAAGGCTGTTTATCATAATAGCTATGACTTCCGAGTCTATCGTCGTCTGGAAAACGGCGTTCTGAGCAATCATTTCTTCGCGGAGCTGCTTTGTATTTATCAGATTACCGTTATGTACGACAGCCATTTTGCCGCACTTCCCCGCAAATACTACGGGCTGCGCGTTTAAAAGCTGGCTTGAACCCGTAGTGGAATAGCGCACGTGCCCCACCGCTATGTCGCCCTCGGGCATTTCGTCGAGAACGCCGTTTGCAAAGACGTCCGCGGCAAGCCCCATGCCCTTGTGATAGCTAATCTTATCGGCAAAGGCAACGGCAATGCCCGCGCTTTCCTGACCCCTATGTTGCAAAGCGTAAAGCCCGTAATAAACGGTGTTTGCAACTTTACGGTTCTCCTGCGAATATACCCCGAACACGCCGCACTCCTCGTGCATACTGTCGAAAGGCATTTTTTTTGTTCTCAAATACATATTTTATACCGATTTAATACCGATTTTTAATTTCAGCCGCCTATTCTCTTGAAAATTTCCGCATACGCGTCCTCTACTCCGCCGAGATCGCGGCGGAATCTGTCCTTATCGAGGCTGACATGCTTGGTTGTATCCCACGTGTCCGCTTCCCAGAAGCGGCAGGTATCGGGGGAAATTTCGTCGGCAAGCAGAATCTGCCCCTTGAATCTGCCGAATTCGAGCTTAAAATCTATAAGGTCGATATTCAGTTCCTTAAAGAACGCTTTCATTGCGTCGTTTACGGCAAACGCCATTTTCTTTATGGTTTCGATTTCCTCTTTCGTGGCGAGGTTGAGCGCGAGCGCGTGATAATCGTTTATAAGCGGGTCACCCAAATCGTCGTTTTTATAGGAAAATTCTATTGTGGGCGCGGAAAACAATGTGCCTTCGGGCACGCCGTAACGCTTTGAAAAACTGCCCGCGGCAACGTTTCTTATTATTACTTCCAAAGGAACAATCTGCACTTTTTTGACGACGGTGTCCCTGTCGCTTAATTGTTCCACAAAGTGCGTGGGAATACCCTTTTTTTCAAGCATAGCCATCATCATATTGCTCATTTTGTTGTTTATGACGCCCTTGCCGGATATCGTGCCCTTTTTAAGCCCGTTGAACGCCGTGGCGTCGTCCTTATAAGATACGATGACGTAGTCGGGGTTCTCTGTCGCAAACACCTTTTTTGCCTTACCTTCGTAAAGCTGTTCCTTTTTCTGCATAAAATTTCTCCTTGAATATCTTTTCCGTTT
>CANRAI010000105.1 GCA_947628555.1 uncultured Clostridia bacterium
CTTTACCTCTCTGCCGCAGTCGGGACAGCGGCCTTCCACAAGCTGGCTTTCCGACCAAAAGCTTTCGCACGGGGTGCAATACAGCCCTTCATACGCGCCCTTGTAAATGTCGCCCTGCTCGTAGAATTTTTTGAATATTTTCTGAACCGCAGCCTTGTGATAATCGTCGCTGGTGCGGATGAACTTGTCGTACCCGACGTTCATTCTCTTCCAAATTCCCTTTATCACATCCACAACGCCATCTACGAATTGTTTGGGCTGCATGCCTTTTTCGGCGGCTTTCTGCTCTATTTTAAGCCCGTGTTCGTCAGTGCCCGTCATAAAGAACACGTCGTAGCCCTGCATACGCTTAAACCGCGCGAGGGCGTCCGTGAAAATAATTTCGTACGTATTGCCGATATGGGGCTTGCCTGATGTATAGGTGATTGCCGTGGTTATATAGAATTTTTCCGCCATATTTTTTCCCTTCCGCGACCTGCGGGATTGAATTTTAATAAGTATATCACCTTTTTCCGCGGTTGTAAAATATATTGCCGCGCATAAGTTAAAATTAAAGCTCATAAACATAGTTTATGAACGCAATTTTTACGGGAATATTTTTGGTTTCCCTGCTTGCCGTTGCGGTAATAAGCCCCGAAGGATTTCTTCCCGCGCTTTTAGGCGGCGCGGAAAAATCGCTTGCCATGGCCGTCACGCTTTTCGGCATATACGCGGTGTGGATGGGACTTTCGCGGCTCGCTGAAAAAAGCGGGCTTTCAGGCGGAGCGGCTAAGGCGCTGAAACCTCTGTGCGGAAAGATTTTCAGAACGGACAACACAGCCGCCTGCGAGGGGATAGCCATGAACCTTGCGTGCAATCTTCTCGGAATAGGCGGCGCCGCCACGCCATATGCGGTAAAAGCCATAGGCGAGCTGGAAAAGGACAAAAACTCGTTCGCGCAGAAGCTTCTTTTTATTGTTAACGCCACAAGCGTGCAGCTTATCCCCACCACCGTTATCGCTTTAAGGACAAGCGCGGGCAGCGCCGCGGCTGCCGACATAGTGCTTCCCTCGCTGATTTGCACCACCTTTTCCACGCTTTTCGCCGCGATAGTATTTATTTTGGGTCCGAAAAAATGGCGCTGCTGATTCCCTTGATTTTCATCGCGGTATTCGCGTTCGCCGCGGTTAAAAAAGTTAAGATATACGAAGAATTTTCCGCAGGCATAGGCGAAGCCCTTAAATTCACCCTTTCCCTAATCCCCTGCCTTGCGGCGATATTTATGATGTGCGAGCTGTTCGAAGTCTCCACCCTTTCGGACAAGCTGACAAAGCTGCTTTCGCCCGCCTTTTCCTGCCTCGGAATCCCCGCCGAACTTACTAAGCTTGTGCTTATAAAGCCCTTTTCGGGGAGCGGGTCGCTCGCCTACCTGAATGAAATTATCGCCGAATACGGCGCGGACAGCTACACAGGCAGGTGCGCGTGCGTCTGCTACGGTTCGTCCGAAACGGTTTTTTATATTTCGGCAGTCTATTTTGCGGGACTGAAACAGAAAAAACTTGCCGCGCCGATAGCGATTGTGCTTGTTTCCACCTTTTTAACTACCGTTCTCGCCTGCCTTCTGTGCAGGGTTATGTAATTTTTGCGTGTTTGAAATTTTCAAAAAGTGTTTATACAACTAATTTTTTAATAATTATAAAAATATTTATAAAATCTTTTACTTTTCCGTATAAATGTGTATAATTGTAAACAAATAAGCGGCGAAGGAAGGTCTTTCCCCCAACCGCTTGGAAATTGCCAAACATTTTCCCCCTTATCATACAGAGGCGGCGCAAACTTCGGTTTGCGCTGTTTCTTTTTAAAAGCAGCTTAATTTCATAAATTTCTGTAATTTTTAAACCACTCGGTTTCGGTTAAAGATTCAAAAGAATTGCCGCACCAAATTTTTACGTTTCCAACTGTACCTTGACTGGCGGCGCGTAATTCCAAAAGGAAGACAATGTTGCCGTTAAGCGGCTCGTATTCCCATTTTTTCTCGGCGAATTTGCCGTCCGCGTCAAGCTCGGGCAGTTCCGTCGCCTGACCCGTACAATAGATTTTATCGGTGTATTTAAGTATTCTTTCAAGCGATTGCTTGTACGGGAAAGTGTTGAAGTTGTTCAAAGTATATTCGGGCGAACCCGCGCAGCAACTTACCGCAACGAACTTAGGCTTTATCGCGCTTAGCAGCTTTTCGGACGAGGATGTTCCCGAACCGTGGTGACCCGCCTTATAAAAATCGACCTCGGGCAGCACGTCGTATTCAGATTTACTATTAGAAGGATGGGAATAGTATTCAACAAGGCGCTCTTCACCTTCTTTTTCGAGGTCGCCCGTGAACAGGAAATTATGCCTGTCATTGCCGACGTCCTTCGTAAAAAGCGTAACTACGGAGTGATTATTTTCGTCGTTATCCGCATGGTAATAATAGTAGTTGTACAGAATGTTCATGGAAAGCGTCCTGCCGCCGTCCAACCAGAATTGACGGTTTGCGCCGTCTGTTTCGTTATAGCACTGCCCCGCGGTGAAAACCTTTGTTCCTTTTTCTTTCAGATAGTTTTCCGCTTCCTTAAAACCGCCGTAAACCGTATTGGGCTTACTTTCGTTTGCAAGTTTGTCTTTTTTGACGTTGTCGAATCTTATCAGCGTATCCACGCCGTACCTGTATAGCACTCCCGTGCGGCTTTCGCCTTTTGATTTTCCCGCAAAAGCGGCTATATGGTCCTGGTCGGCGTGGGTCGCTATAACGTATTCGAGCCTGCCGTCCGACACATAATTATCAAGATAAGAACATATCAGTTCCGCGCTCTCTGCGCGCGAACCCGCGTCGATGAGAATATCTTGCCCGGCCGCTTTTATGTATATGCTGTCCCCCGCATATTTGCCCAAATCGATGATATGTATTGAAAATTCCGCCTGCGCTATGTCCTCTTGGGCGGCAAACAGGTTTTTATCGAAGCCGCATGACGAACATATCCCGTCCTCGCCGTAAAGGTGGCTGCCCGTAGCGGGGATTATCTCTTCCTCGCGCTTATCGCAAATTTCGCAGGCGCGGAATTTAAAGCCTGTTTTCACGCACGTGGGTTCTGTTTCCGTCTGCCATTCGCCCCAACTGTGTTCGCCCAAACCCAAATAAATATGAAAGACGTCTGGGCGGAAATACCATAGCGCCGCCGTTCCGAAAATTATTAAAACAAGC
>CANRAI010000106.1 GCA_947628555.1 uncultured Clostridia bacterium
TCATCATATCGGGCGAAACTCCGCCGCTCGGGCGCATGTTCACTTCAAGGGCGACAAGCTCTCCTTTTTTGCCTATACGCCCGTCCGAAAGCAACCTGAAATACTCGAAATGTATAAATCTGGACTTTACCCCGAACGCTTTAAGCGTGCGCCTGCCCAGCTCGCGTACGTCGGGCGCAAGGTCTTTTACAATATAAAAAATACAGTTGTCGGCGTTATTTACTATGTCCATTAAGGACGCGGGGGTTATGTTGCCCGTCTCGAAAATAGGGTTGCCATTGCCATCGACAATAGCGTCGTAGGAATTTACTTCTCCGTCTATAAATTCCTCCATTATATAATTTTTGCGGTCGGCGTTAAAAAAAGAAGAGAGCTGGGCGCGGTTGCAGATTTTATAAGTTCCGTTTGCGCCCACGCCGTTGTCGGGCTTGGCTATTACGGGGTAGCCGACTTCTGCGATAAATTTTTCGCAGTCCGCAAGCGACTTCACAAGGGTATATTTTGCCGCCTTTATACCCGCTTTTTCGTAATATTTTTTCATTTCGGACTTGTATCTTATCTTTTTCACGTCCTTTAAGCCGAAACCCGTGGAAATATTAAATTCCGTGCGCAGACGGGCGTCCTGTTCAAGCCAATACTCGTTATTGCTTTCAAGGAAGTCGATTTTGCCGTATTTGAATGAAAAAAACGCGACCGCGCGAAAGACTTCTTCGTAATTTTCCAGCGAAGGAACTTTATAATATTCGGTGAGCGACTGTTTTAAATTCGCCGAAAGGTTTTCATAGGGGCAGTCGCCTATGCCGAGAACGTTGAAACCGTCGTTTTTCAAATGGCGGCAAAATCTCCAATAGTTTTCGGGAAAATTCGGAGAGATAAAAATACAGTTCTTCATATGCGCACCTCTTAATTATCTTCTAACAGTTTGGGCAAAAAATACGCAGCCTGCACATACCACCATTCCCAATCGTGCCCGACGTCCGTCCCCCAGATATCCACCCAGGCGTTAATGCGCTTTTCTTTAAGCACGTCCGCAAAATAGCGGGTGCTTTCAAGCGCTTCACTCTCCCACGCGCCCTGACCCACGCAGAAAATCATTTTGCCCGAACGGTATTTATCGAGATAGGGGTGGTCGGGCGGCATATTTTTAATAAATTGCTGCGGTGAATTGATATAAGTCAAATCGTCGTGATAATTGCCGAAATAGTATTCGTTCGAATACAGCCCGCTTAAACACATTACGCTGTCAAAAATATCGGGAAACCTGAAATACAGCGTAGCCGCGTGAAGTGCTCCGAGGCTTATCCCCGTGACGGCGAACCTGAATTTTTCGCCGTTGGCGACCGAATTTATATGACTAAACTCAGGCACGGCTTCTTCGACGATATATTTTATCCATTCCTCGTGCCGTTCGAGGCGGGGGCGCGGCTCTCCTTGCGCCGCCAAAGTTTCCCCGTCTATCGTATCTACGGTAAAAACCTGTATCTTGCCGCTTTCGATATAGGGCGCATAAACGTCCAGCATATGCAGGTCCTCGAACTCGTAAAACCTGCCGCATTGGCAGGGCACGCAGACGACGGGCTTGCCGGCGTAACCGTAAACTTTAAACTCCATATCCCGCTTCAAGCGGTCGCTGTAATGTTTGCGATATTCTACTTTCATAACCTCAATTCTTGGGAAGAAAACCCAAAGCGTTCATAAAGAATGGAATCTGCTTTTCCCACGAAGCCTCGCAATGAGCGCCGCCCGGCACAACGCGGGAGGTGAGATTTACCCCTTTTTTAAGCAAAACCGAACACGTATCGGCAAAAATTTCCCTTTGGGAGGAATGATTCGAAAACTCACGGCTGCCGCAATCTGCGTATATCACTGTGTTCTTGCGGTACTTCGTCTTTGCCGCAAACTCGGGCGTGCCGCCGAATACCCAAAGGCTGGGCGAAAGCGCCGCCGCCTTTGAAAAACAGGCGTTGTACGCCGAAACTGCGTACAGTGCCATAAGCCCGCCCATCGAACTGCCGCCCACCGCCGTGGTTGCCCTTTGGGGAAGAGTGCGGAAGTTTTCGTCTATGTACGGCTTGAATTCACCGACAAGCCATTCCATATATTTTTTGCCTCTGCCCGTAATTTTTTCGCCGTTCATGGTAAAATTTACGGGCGAATACTCCGAAAGCCTTCCGTTGCCTGCGGTATTGCATTCCACCGCAGCCACGATAAGAGGGGTTTCGGTATAGTCGAGATAGTCTTTAAGCCCCCAGCTTTTGCCGAAAGTCGCGTCGGCGTCATCGAAAAGGTTTTGCCCGTCGAACATATACATTACGGGATAGCGTTTTTCGCTTTCGTCGTAGCCCACTGGCAAATAGACATAAGCCCAGCGTTTTTTGTTTTTAGTCAGCGGGAAAACCGTCGTTTCCCATTTCAATATCATATAGCCGTCCTGCCTGAAAAGTTAAATACGTATTGAGTTTTTATCAAAAAAAGCGAGAATATCCGCCTTGACTTCTTCCCTGCAAAAATCGTTAAGAATTTCATGGCGGCCGCCGTAGAGTTTGATTTCCGAATTTTTTACGCCGGCGGCGTTGAATTTTTCATAAACTTTTTTCACTTCTTTCCCGTAACCGCCGACAGGGTCGTCCTTGCCCGCGACAAAGAATACGGGAAGATTATCGGGAACAGCTTTAATCGTTTGGGACGCGCACGCCGCTTTTATCACCGAAAACAGCACGTAAAAACCGTTGTCGGTGAATTTAAAGCCGCACAAATCGTCCCCGTTATAGGCTTTTACGTTTTCCGAATCCTGCGAAAGCCATGCGTTGGGGTCGTTATCCGCTTTAAAACGCTTATTGTAAGCGCCGAAAGCAAGTTTATCCACAAATTTGCTTTTATGTTTCCAGCCGAAAAACGCTGCGTTCAAACGTGTAAGCGCAAGAGCGGTATTTATCAGCGCGCCGCCCTTAAAGCCCGTGCCCATAACGACCGCGCCGTTCAATTCCGACCCGTACCTTGCGATATAACAGCGGCAGAAAAACGAGCCCATACTGTGCCCGAGCATAAAATAGGGCAAGCCCTCCCCTTCCTTTTTCATCGTAAGGTGTAGGGCGCGGATATCGCCGATTACGATTTCATAATCGCGCTCCTCGTTAAACCACCCCAAATTATCGGCTTGGGCTATCGATTCGCCGTGGCCGAGATGG
>CANRAI010000107.1 GCA_947628555.1 uncultured Clostridia bacterium
TATTATTGGGAACGTTGCGCTTGATTTTTTGCCATTTTTTAGGCTTGGAAACGACTCCGCGGCAAAGCGTAATAGCCCATACGATTAAAAACGCAGGGAACATGAACACCGCGGAAATAAGCTGGCTACGCTTTTGGGCGCCTAACTTTTTGTAGTCGGTAATAACAAGTATCAAAGCCTGTATGTATCCGAAAAAGATAAACAAGGCGACAAGGATAGCCGCTCCCACTATTATTGTTCCCCATAACAGAGATTTATAGTACTCGGCCGAATAGAGCGTAAGCTCCAAAGTTCCGTATGCGGCAAAGCCGAGATATAAGAAATGATATACATAATAAAGCGGGAACCAAATAGCTATGACTACGTTGAGGAAATTCAGCATATACATTGACAGCATTTCCAACAGCGAAAAGTTGCCCGTTTTAAAAAACGTCTTTATCATTTCGCCCGCGCGCGACTTCATTAAATTCATGACGCCGTTGCCTATCCTGCGGTTGCGAGCCGCCGTATCTTTGAAAGTCGAGGGAGAATCTTGGTAAACTATCGCGTCCTCCACAAAATGCCCCTTAACTCCTTCTATCATTCTGTTAAGACTGTACTCAGCATCGTCGGCAACCGTTTTCGAATCGTAGCCGTTTGTCCGCTTTAAAAGATTAACGCTCATTGTTGCGCCGCTGCCGTCAACATGGGCGGATAAATGCAATCTTTCGCGCACACGGCTACCGAAGCGGGAATCGAAAGCATAAAACAGCGAGCAAGCCTTTGTGTAAAAATTTTGGGTGGCGTTAAGCGCGCCTTCGTAGGGACGGGCGAACTCCACGCCCGATTGGTACGCGTCGTTCATAAGCGAGGCAAAATCGTCGTTGATATGATTATCCGCGTCAAGGTGAATAACAAGGTCGTAAGGATTATCGGTAATATTTATAATATGGTCAACCCCATATTTAAGCGGATACAGCGCCATATGGTGCGCGGGATCGGAATCGTTATGAATAAGCACTATCGCTCCCGCTTTTTCGGCAAGCTCGGCCGTTTTATCGGTGCAGTTATCGGCTACCACGAACACATCGAATTTATCGCGAGGATAATTTTGTTTATCTATTACCGATTTAACAGTGTCGTAAATTACGTCTTCTTCGTTATAAGCGGGAATTAAAAAAGCTATCCTGCCCTTTGTTTCACTTTTAGGATACGTCTTTTTTTTGACAAATGAAAATACGACGTACAGTATCTGAATTAAAAGCGGTATGGCAATTATTATAAGTATGGCATAGTTGACAATACTCAACACACGGAACAAAATTTCATACCACATAATTTTCTCTCCTTAAAACTACGTATATAAAACCACATAAATTATAGTGTAATTTGTACACATTGTCAAGAATTTCCATTGTAATTGATTAAAATTCAAAACAGTTGTAAAAAACATATGCGGAGGTATTTAATGAATCCCATTAAAGAAAAAAGCAAATCGCTTGAAAACGGTTTTTTACCGCTGAAAAAAATGTATCCCAAAAGCTATAACAAGGATAAGACTTCCCCCTACACCAAAACCCGCGTAATTCTTATGAACGGGACGGAATTCGAATCCCAATGGTTCATGCACAACTTCGCGCGGCACTGCGACGAGCCCGAAATTTTACAGGCGCTTGCGATTGTACGCAGACAGGAACAGCAGCAGCAAAAGCGTATAAGTTGTTTAAAACCGATTAACGAAAGTATTCTTGAAACGACTATCGCTTACGAACAGCTTGCCGTTGACCTTACAGCCGTCCTTGCAATTAACGAAAAGGATGAAAATAACATAAAGGCGCTTAATTTTGCTCTTTTGGAGGACTTCGACCACCTCTACCGCTATGCAAATCTATTAAAAACAGATAAAAATATTGACGCGGATATGCTTGTCGGCAAATATACGGAAATTATGCCCGGCAGACCTACGGTAGCCGAACACAGATATCCCGCGGACGACATAAAGCCCCACCTTAACGCCGAAAACGCCGACCTTTACAGTAAACTTGTGGCGTGTACAATAACAGCCGCCGAACAGCAGACTATGAATTACTATATGAATATCGCCCAATGGTATAAAAACGACCTCGGCCGCAAGCTGTACGCAGAAATAGCCATGATAGAGGAAGCGCACGTAACGCAATACGAAAGCTTGAAAGACCCTACAATGACGTGGCTTGAACAATGGGTCATGCACGAATACACCGAATGTTGGCTGTATTTTTCGGCTATGCAGGACGAAAGCGACGAATATATCAAGAAAATCTGGGCTGAACATTTCAAGATGGAAATCACCCATCTGAAAACGGCGGCAAAACTTTTGAAAAAATTTGAAAACAAAAGCTATGAATCCGTAATAGGCACGGGCGAATTCCCGAAACTTTTAAAACTCGGCGGAAATAAGGAGTATATAAGGAAAGTTCTCGGCAGCACGATACTGCTTACCGCAGATAATACGCAGGAAAAATTCGACTATAAGGATATCAAAAAGATTTCCGACGATCATAGATATTTCGACTACCAGAAATATATGTCAGGCGATCCGGACAGGAACCCTTCGCATCTTGTCATTGAGAAAGCGATTGAAAAGCTGGGGCAAGACTTCCGATATCAGGACAGCGACCACCCCGTAAAAGAATTGAGAAACCGCAAAGACGACAACGTAAAAATCGCAAGGACAAAATAAGGCTACAATAGGCTGCGGAATTTAAAACGCGCGGGCGGCAGTGCCGCCCGCGCGTTTGGTTATTTATTGCTTTTTTTCTTTTTTCTTGCTGTCTTTAACGTATTTTTTGAGTTCCGCAAACATCTTATCTTCGCCCTCTTCTTTTAAAAGAGTGAGATAGTACCTAAGATTTTCGCAAGTAACGGGGTGCATCGAATTCATGTCTGTGCGGGTTTCGAAGTATTCAAGGGGACTTGCTTCGGTATAATTGTCTTTTAAATAGATTTTGGAAGCGGCAATTCTGTCGCAGACCATTTCAGCAAAGTAACGGGCGGGCATTTGCACATAGACTTTTCTGCCGTCCGCAAAATCCGTCCAATACTCGAAATGGTGCTTATTCCTGCCCTTATGGTGAAGCCATGCCGCCGAATAGCCTAAAACTTCCCTTTCCCTTGCCTGCGGGCTGC
>CANRAI010000108.1 GCA_947628555.1 uncultured Clostridia bacterium
GTCATACGCCTTGTCGCGCGGGGCGATAAGGACGAAATCCGCGCCGCCATTGAAAAGCTGGAACCTATAATTTTAGACGAAATACCCATGGATTTCGAAGATTTGTTCATTTACGAGGCGGGCGAAAGGGGGTATCTGAAATGAAAAAATATTTTTTATACCGTCTTAAAAAAAGTCTGCCCCTGTTCGCGGTCATGGCGACGTTCGCCGTCGTCGCCTACGTAATACCCCTTGCGGTCAAAGATTTTTCCTATTGGAATTTACATTACGACGAACATATATACGTTGAACTGTATATGGGCAACATATTGACAGTTCTCGGCGTATCAAGCTTCTTTGCGCCTTTCTATTTTTTGTATTATAAGATGAACAAGCGCAGCGTGGACATGTACTATTCCCTGCCTATTTCGCGCAGAAAACTGTTTTTCGCGCAATACTCCGTGGGATTTATATGCGTTGCGGCGGCTTATACAACGGGCTATCTTCTCGGATTTCTGACGGCGCTTGTAAAGGTGCGCGGGCTTGATTATATTTATTATCTGTGGATATACCTTGCTTCCCTCGTGCCCGCGTATATATTGTACTCTATAGTTTCTTTTGCGGTCACCCGCGCCAATACTCTGTGGGACGCCATAATCTTTGCGGCGGCGTACTGTTTCGCGCCCACTGTGCTGTTATGCTTTTTAAACCGCTTTGTAGCCCACTTCCAGCCTTTATGCTTTTGGCTTGGCGAACCTTTGGTTTGCGTTGATTATCTGACGGGAGGAATATTCCGCTTCGGTCCGGAAATGTGGCGCTTTTCTTCGGTAGAAGCAGAAATTTTCGAGGTGAACCTTTGCGACCTTTGCGGCTGTATTACTGCGGCGGCGCTGTCGGTTGCGGCTACGGTTGCCATGTTTGTTTCCGAAAAACAGGTGAAAACGGAAAATTGCGGACAGGTTTCCGACGACCTTTTGGGCTACAAAATTCTTATACCGCTTTATCTTATCTGTTTATCTACGGTAATCAACGATTTTTGGGTATTATGCATTGTTGCTTTTGCCGCGTTCGTGGCAACCGTCGTGTGGAAGCGCACCGTTAAAATCGGCTATAAAAGCGCGTTGATATTTACAATATATTTGGTCGCAGCGATTGCCGTTTCGATTATTTTCAGTCAAATCTAACAACAGGAGAACGATTATGAAGACTAATATTACGAAAAGAAAAATCATTCTTGCCTTAACCGCCGCAACCGCGGCGTGCTGCTGTGCCGCCACGGTTGCGGCTTGCTCTCCGAAGCCTGAAAATCCCGGCACGAGCGGCGGCTTGCCCCCGCAGGGAGAAATTCTTTACGGCTTCGAAAGGGACGAATTGACCTCTGCGCAATACGCCGTTGTAACAGGTTTTGCGGGCGAGCCGTCGGAAGTTATTAAAATTCCTTCCGTCTATTCGTTCGAGGGCGCGGAATATCCCGTTCTCGCCGTCGGGGCGGAGGCCTTTAAAGACTGCGTTTCCGTCAAGGAAGTAAAAATTTCCGCGGGCGTGAAAAGGATTGCGGACGGCGCTTTTTCGGGATGCGCGTCCCTCGTTTCCGTTACCATGGGCGACAGCGTGGAATCTCTCGGCAGGTCTGTTTTCGCAAACTGTACTTCATTAAATTCCCTTGCGCTTTCAAATTCCGTCGAAGAGCTTAAAACGTCCGTCCTTGCCGGCTGTTCCGCATTGAAAAGCCTTGTTTTGCCCGACGCTTTACAGGCGATAGAGGAAAACGCCTTTGCAGGCTGCGGAATAACCTCGTTCGATACGGAAGGCTGTGAATTTTTCGCATGGGAAAACGAAATTCTTGTTAACGGCAACGTTACGGACGCAAACAGCCGTATCGCGGTTTATGCCAACCCCGAAGCGGCGGAAATTACGGTGCCGCAGGGCGTCAAAATTTTTGACGCAAAACTTTTCAAGGGCAACAAAAACATAAAAAAAGCCGATTTGAACGGCTTGGAATACGTCGGCGTGGAAGCGTTTGCGGACAGCGCGCTGGAAGAACTTTCGGGCTATGACAATTTAGAGGACGCTTCGGTAACCTGTTTTTCAAACACTCCGTGGCTTGAAAATCAAACGGGAGATATTATAATAGGCAAAACTTTCGCGCTTTGCCGCGGAAGCGAAACTTCCGTAACCTTGCCCGAAGGGATTGCTACCGTAGGCGAACGCGCCTTTGCGGGAACGGACGTAGAAAACGTCGTTTTGCCTCAAAGCCTTTCTAATATCCTGCCGCAGGCGTTTGCCGATTGTAAAAACTTAAAAAGCCTTACTATACGGGCGAACGTTCCGCCTATCCTTTCGGACGGCATTCCCGCAACCGTAAAAATATACGTGCCCTCAGGCAGCTTACAATATTATAAAAGCAATATAATGTGGGGAAATCTTCCCAACGAAATTCTCCCCTCGTAAAGAAATTCGGAATGAAATAATGTAAATAATACGCTCGGGCGGCGCGGAAATTCCCGCGCCGCCCGCTTTCTGATTTTGTCTTAAATCTCCAAAAAATTTTTTAAAAAAAGTAAACTTTGGTTATTTTTTAGTTGACAATGCGATTTTTCGTGCTATAATAGATATTGAAAATAAACCTAAATTTAGTTTTTGAGGTGATATATGCCTATAGCAATAGCGCCGCGCGGTTCTGAGCTTCTTGTGCGCAAAGTGGCGGCGGAGGATAAAGTTAAAAAGCATCTTCACGAAATGGGAATATGCGAGGGAGGAAAGATAACCCTTATCTCTTCTACGGGCGGAAACGTGATAGTTATCGTGAAAGAGGGCAGGGTGTGCCTCGATAAAAATTTGGCGGGTAAAATTCTTGTGGCGTAAGCCGCTGAATTTTTTTGCCCTAAAACATAAACCAAGGTTAATATTTATATAATATCGGTACAAGGAGAATTTATGGCAACCAAGATGTTATGTGATTTTGCCGTAGGAGAATGCGGCAGAATCAAAAACGTGTCGGGCGAGGGAAAAATCCGGCGCAGGCTGTTCGACATGGGCGTAACGCCCGGCGC
>CANRAI010000109.1 GCA_947628555.1 uncultured Clostridia bacterium
TTTTTTAGCCTGAATATTGTGCCACTTGGAATGTCCTGACATATTTTTTACCTCACTTAAACTCTTTTAAAACATACATTGCAATTCCCGCGGATACGGCTGCGTTAAGACTTTCGCAACTTTCCGACATGGGGATTCTGACCTTAAAATCCGCTTTTTTAATTATGTCTCCGCAAATTCCCGAGCCCTCGTTGCCTATGCATAGACAAAATTTTTCTGGCGGACGGAATTTAAATATATTTTCCCCGTCCATATCCGCGCAAACCAGCGGAACGCCTTTGAGCGCCGAAAAAATTTCAGTTTCCGAGCCTTGGTAAATTTCGGTGAAGAAAATTCCGCTCATACTCGCGCGTACGGCTTTTGGCGAATACGGGTCGGTACAGCCTATCATATAAATTTCCCTGTAACCCGCCCCATTCGCAGTTCTTATTATTGTGCCTAAATTGCCCGGGTCTTGCAGCCTGTCGAGAAGAATACAGCTTCCGGAAGGCACTTTCAACTGCGTTTGGGGAATTTTTACGGTTGCTATAACGCCCTGCGGCGTCTTTTCGGAAGAAATGAACGAAAATACATCCTCGCTGACGACAGTCGGACCGACAAAATTCTCCGCAAGTTTTTCGGTACATATTACCGAATCTACTTCGCAGCCTGCGGCTATACATTCTGTTACGGGCTTTATGCCCTCGACAAGATACAGCCCGCTTTCTTTTCTGAATTTTTTATCGTTAAGCTTGGAAATTGCCTTGATTTTAGGGTTGGATTTCGACGTTATAACCATAAAAAATTAAGCCTTTTTAAAAAGGCTTAAAATTCGACTTATAATGCCTGCTTAGCTTTTTCGGCAAGAGCCGCAAATGCCTGAGCGTCGTTTACGGCAAGGTCGGCAAGAACCTTTCTGTTGAGTGTTATGCCTGCGGTTTTAAGTCCGTGCATAAGTTTGGAATATGAAAGTCCGTTGACTCTTGCAGCCGCGTTTATACGCGCAATCCACAGGCTGCGCATGTCGCGTTTACGAAGTCTTCTGCCTATAAAAGCATAGTTTAAGGACTTCATAACTGCCTGGCGGGCAATCCTGTAATTCTTGGATTTACATCCACGATAGCCCTTTGCAAGGCGTAATATCTTTCTCCGCTTCTTTAAAGCGTTAACTGTTCTTTTAATACGCATCTTTCAGTCCTCCATTAATCTTTATAGGGAATCATCGCTTTTACGTTGGATTCCGTAGCACTAGAAACAAGCGTATTTTTACGCAAATTTCTCTTTCTCTTTCTGTTCTTGGTTTCGGCTTTGTGATTCTTGCCTCCGTGGGGCCTTTTTACTTTGCCCGTGGCTGTAAGCCAAAAACGCTTTTTGCTGCCGCTATGTGATTTCTGCTTAGGCATTTATTTGTCCTCCATATGATATTTTACAAATTAAGATTTAGCGGGAGAAAGCATCATAATAATGTTTCTGCCCTCTGTTGTGGGTTTCTTATCCTGCACCGCTTTACCGCCCAGACCTTCAAAAAAGTCCTGCATTACCTTTACGCCCTGATATGCACGCGCGTTTTCTCGGCCTTTCATCCTTATAGAAACTTTAATTTTGTTTCCGGCTTCAAGGAACTTTAAACATTGCTTAGTTTTAACCGCAATATCGCCCACGTCAATAGTCATAGAAAGCCTTATTTCCTTGATTTCGACAATCGTCTGATTTTTGCGGTTTTCCTTTTCGCGTTTAGACTGCTCGTACTTAAATTTGGAATAGTCCATAATTTTACATACGGGTGGAATTGCATTGGGTGAAATTTTAACAAGATCAAGTTCTTGCTCGTCGGCAAGCCGCTGTGCCTGAACACAAGACATTACGCCAATCATCTGACCGTCGCTGCCTATAACCCTCACTTCCCTATCGCGGATACCTTCGTTTACGGAATATAAATCTTTTATAATCATATACCTCTTTAAACGTTTTGCCCAAAAAATCCGGGCTGCAAAAGCAACCCGGAATAATGCAAAGGTTTATAAAATACCTTTTTATACACTATTTTGCCGGACAAAAATTCCGTACGGCGAAAGGGGTTGCCTTTACTTGACTTATATATAATAAAACTTAAAAAAATGTTTGTCAAATGTTTTTAATTAAAAAATGACTTTTTTTGCTATTTCAAGCACGATTTTTGAAGTAAAATCTTCAATTTTAACCGTTTCCTTTTCCTCGACGCCCCGTTTATTTACGTTTACAGTGCCGTCTTCAGCTTCTTTATCGCCCACAACCAGGACATAAGGAATTTTATCCATTTTGGCTTCGCGAATCTTATAGCCTATTTTTTCGTTGCGCCTGTCGACTTCAACGCGCACGCCGAGATTTTGCAGCCTTTCAGCAATTTTTTCGGCGTAGCCGAGGGTTCTGTCAGTTATAGGCAATACTTTGACTTGCGTAGGACACATCCACAGGGGGAACGCGCCCGCATATTTTTCAATAAGGAATGCCAGCGTTCTTTCATAGCAGCCTATTGAACTGCGGTGAATGACGTAAGGCGTTTGCTTCGTTCCGTCAACATCAACGTACTGCATTTCGAAACTTTGCCCCGCGGCAAAATCTATTTGGATCGTTATCAGCGTATCCTCTTTGCCGTGAACGTTTTTAATCTGCACGTCGAGTTTAGGCCCGTAGAATGCAGCCTCGTCGTCCGCCTCGACATAATCAAGTTTCAAATCGTCGAGGATTTTTTTCATCATCGCTTCGGTATTGTTCCAGGCTTCGTCGTTATCGATATATTTATCAGACTTTGACGCGCCGCGCTTGGAAAAACGGAAAGTTACGTCGTTTCTCATTCCAAGGGCGTCAAGAAGATAATAACTTAAATCAAGACAACGTTTAAATTCGTCCTCGACCTGCTCTTTAGTACATATAATATGTCCGTCCGAGAGAGTAAACTGTCTTATGCGGATAAGCCCGTGCATTTCGCCCGACGCTTCCTTTCT
>CANRAI010000110.1 GCA_947628555.1 uncultured Clostridia bacterium
AGCATAAGTATGATTTTAGGTATAATTATTTTAAGGAGCTTGAAATGAAACCTTTAAAAGAAAAAATAAGCATTACCATAGATTCCGATTTGTTAATCGAACTGAAAGCGGAAGCTGAAAAGGACGACCGCTCCCTTTCTCAATTCATCAATTTGATTTTACGGAAGTATTTTAAAGGGAAAAAAGAGGACTGACCTATTTATTAGGCTGTTGCGGCGGGCGCGAACGATTTCGCGCCCGCCGTTTTTTAACTACTTCCCTCTCATTTTTCATTTATGCAGAACAATAAGAAAACACCCTAAGACCCCAAAAGCATTAAATTTATTTTCAAGCCGATAATATTATATAGACAAAAATTGTCTATGTCAAATATTTAAGACAGTTTTCGTCTAAAATTACAGTATGAAAATTTTTTTCGGGGAAAGGTTGAAGCAACTGCGGCTTGACAAAAATTTGACCCAATGCCAATTAGCGAAAGCTTTGCAGACGACGCAAAGAAAAGTTTCATACTGGGAAGCGGAAAAAGTTGAGCCCGATTTAATCTCGCTTTGCAATATATGCGATTATTTCGGGGTTTCGGCAGATTACATTCTCGGCAGAAAAGATTATTAAGGCATAAGCCCGCGGCGCAAGGTTGCGCCGCGGGTGTTCGATTAACCGCCGCAATTATGCGGTGCGGGCGTTCATTTAACCGCCGCAAATTACGCGGTGCGGGCGCAAATTTTGCGCCCGCACCGCCATTTTATTTGGCAAAAATTGCAAATTTCTATAATTTATTTGCAAATTTTTTTAAAAGGAATAATTTTCCGTAAATTTTTTTCGCCGCGTTGCTTTTGGCGGCGCACAGTGATATAATCTTATTGCATAAAAATTGAAAGGAGTAAATTTATGTCGAGAAAACCCTTTATTGCGGGAAACTGGAAGATGAATATGACGGCGGAAAGCGGCGCAAAGCTTATAAACGAGCTTAAACCGCTGGTTATAGACGCCGACTGCGACGTCGCGCTATGCGTGCCCGCCATTTTGATACCCGCTATGGTAAAAGCTGCGGAAGGCAGCAATATTAAAATAGGCGCGGAAAACGTGCACTGGGCGGCTTCGGGCGCGTTTACGGGCGAAATTTCCGCCGATATGCTGAAAGAGTACGGCGTGGAATACGTAATTATAGGTCACAGCGAAAGAAGGCAATACTTCGGAGAGACGGACGAAACGGTAAACAAGCGCCTGCACACCGCATTAAATTCGGGACTTAAACCCATAGTCTGCGTAGGCGAAACGCTTGCAGAGCGCGAAGCGGGCGAAACGGAAAAGGTTTTGACCCGCCAACTTTCCGAAGGGCTTAAAGGCGTTGAAGATATTAAGAAAGTTGTAATCGCCTATGAACCTGTATGGGCGATAGGCACGGGCAAGACCGCTACCAACGAACAGGCTCAGGAGACAATCGCGTTTATCAGAAAGAAAATAGGCGAATTGTTCTGCCCGAAATGCGCCGAAAAAGTGATAATTCAATACGGCGGCAGTATGAACGCCGGCAACTGCAAGGGGCTTATGGCTCAACCCGACATCGACGGCGGACTTATAGGCGGGGCTTCCTTAAAGCTTGACTTCGCAACAATCGTAAACTTTGACAAATAATCAGCGTTTGAAATTCAATATAAAAAATAAGCGTTTGAAGATATAAGCGTTTAAAGCGCCGCCGCGCCGAAAATTTTAGGCGCGGCGGCTTGAAAAATTTCAATTAACTTTAAATGTTGATTTGTCAGACGACTCTTTTGAAGTATTATTTATTTCAGACGTATTTATCCGTGCGTCGGATAAATCCTCGTTAAAGCGCCTGCGCCAAAGATAAAAAATGGCGTATATCAACGGCATGCCGAGGTTTGTTTCGAGGCAGGAATTGACTATAAGCGTACGTATGCTTGCCGCGTTCATGGGGCGTATCCCGTTTACAAGCAACGAAAACTCCCAACCGAACTGGACGGAAATTCCTATAAGACAGAGATACAAAACGCTTACAAACGCCTTTTGCGGGGATTTTTTCATAAGCAGAACTATAAGGATAAGATAACTTACTACAAGCACAACTCCCATCCAACCATGATATGCGCCTGTTGTCCGCGACGTGGTTATGGTTGCCTCTCCGCCAAGTTCGCTTATGGAAGGACAAATCATCCACCACATTACGATTAAAAATATCCAGTATTTTGCAAAGCGGTCGCGGCCGAGCAGAATCCATATAAAAGCAAAATTCGTAAAGCCGTAGCTCAACGACATCCATAACAGTACGGCGAACGTGCCACCGCTGCCTTGCAAAATTCCGTCTATATAAACCGTACGGGTGTGGCTTAAAAGATAAAAACCGCCGAAGTCAACAACAGTGTATAAAATTCCGCCGAAAAGCGCAAACAGCAATGTGGAATAGCGCTTCTTCCATACCAGCAAACCGATAAAAACCGCAAGAAAAATGCAATCTAAAATGATATACAGCATGTTAAAGTTGCGCGTGGGCACTATTTGCGCCGCATCGGTTGCCGCTAAACTTAAATTCATCATATGCTTCTCCTTAAAGATTAGAATACATATAGTCGAATAATAAGTCAAGCCCTTTCGGGTTTCAAAATTCTTTTAAAAAGGTAACGGACTATGAAAAAAATTCCTTATGCTTTGATTATTATGGACGGTTACGGTATTGCGCCCGCGGGAAAACGCAACGCAATATCCATAAACGGCAGCAAAAACGTATGCGCGTATATGAAAGAATACCCCTCCGCCACCCTCGGCGCGAGCGGCAGGGACGTAGGG
>CANRAI010000111.1 GCA_947628555.1 uncultured Clostridia bacterium
CGGGCAAAAGCGCCTTTAAAAACTGAATCGGCACTATCTCCTTCCCCTCGAATTTCACGGGCGTAGTCGAAAGCATACCCACGTTTTTCAAACAGTTCATATGCTGAATGTAGCTTTGCCCGAAAGTCATGAAAAAGCGTATCCGCTTAACGCCCTTTATATTCTTTGCAAGACTTTCAATCTCCTCGTGGTGTAGAAGATACATATCCTTTTTGCCCACGCCGTCAAAACAGTATTCCCTTTTTATTTCAAGCGGCTTGGTTTCTATCCATTTTCCGTTTTCCCAAAATGAGCCGTTTGCCGACACTTCGCGCAAATTTATCTCGGGATTGAAATTTGTGGCGAACGGATAGCCGTGGTCGCCGCCGTTGCAGTCTAAAATGTCTATTGTTTCAATAGTATCGAAATAATGCTTCTGCGCGTACGCCGAGAAAACCTGCGTAACTCCCGGGTCAAAACCCGTGCCCAAAAGCGCGCATATCCCCGCTTTTTTGAATTTTTCGAAGTAATCCCACTGATAGGAATAGTCGAAATACGCTGTAAAGCCCTTTTCCTTTACCCGCTTTTCGTAATTTTTGCGCCAAACGGGGTCGTCGGTATTCTCGCACTCGTAATTCGCCGTGTCGATATAATGCGTTTTTGTGCGCAGGCAGGCTTCCATTACGGCGAGGTCCTGATAAGGCAGCGCCAAATTGAGCACTGCCGCGGGCTTAAAGGACTTAATCAGCGCCTCGACCTCTTCCGGCTTATCCGCGTCAACCCGAGCCGTTGTAATTTCGGCTTTGGTCTTGTTTTTCATCTCCGCGGCGACGGCGTCGCACTTGGATTTAGTGCGGCTTGCTATCAAAATTTCGGTAAAAACGTCGTCCGCCTGACAGCATTTTTTGATTGCGACCTGCGCCACTCCGCCGCAGCCTATGATTAAAATCTTCATTTTTCTTCCTCCGCAGACATAAGTATTTCTTCAACGTATTTCGGCAACATAAACGCGCCGAGATGTAAATTGGTTGTGTAATATTGGGTAGGGATATTTCTCGCGTTCCACCTTTTGGCGTCCAAATCCTTTAAAGGGTGATATTTTTTGCTGGCGAAGCCGAACAGCCAATAGCCCGAGGAACAAGTCGGTATGTGTGCTTGATATACGCGCGATACGGGAAAGCATTGAAAAACTTTTTGGTGCATTTTCCGACATTCCGTTTCGTCCTCGTCGTAAAAGGGACTGCCGTGCTGATATACCATAATTCCCGTATCGTTCAAAGCCTTGAAGCAGCTTCCGTAAAATTCCTTTGTGAAAAGCCCCTCGGTAGGTCCGAACGGGTCGGTGGAATCGTTTATGATAAGGTCGTATTCTCCCTCTTTGCCGCGTATGAATTTAAGCCCGTCCTCTATATATAAATTAACGCGCGGGTCTTTCAGCCCCTCCGCCGTTTCCGGGAAGAATTTTTTGGAAACATACACGAACATTTCATCCTCTTCCACGACGTCTATACGCTCGATTTCGGGATAGCGGCACAGTTCCTTGGCTACTCCGCCGTCGCCGCCGCCTATTACAAGCACCTTTTTTACGTTCGGATGCACAGCCATAGGCACGTGGGCGACCATTTCGTCGTATATAAACTCGTCCGCTTCGGAAAAAACGACTTCTCCGTCCAGCGTTATGAATTTACCCAAATCATCGCTGTCGAAAACGTCAACCTGCTGAATGTCGCTTCTTTCGGAAAAGAGCTGTTTTTTTACGCGGATATTAAGTTTGATATTCGGTGTGTGAATATCCGAAAACCACATTTCCATATTAAATTCCTCGACTTATATTTTATTTAAGTACGTTTATCCTCTCCACGGAAAAATCTTCCGTGCCCTGTATATTACAGCCTTTCGCCTTGGCGTATTCTATATACTCTATAATTTCCTTAGTAATCAATTCACCGGGGGCGAGAATAGGTATTCCGGGCGGATAACACATGACAAACTCAGTACATATTTTACCCTCCGTCTCTTTCAATGAAAGAGAAATTTTATCGGCATAAAAAGCACGGCGGGGCGGTACGGCAACTTTTGGGGAAAGATATTCGGAAGAAAGCATACCCGTTTTATCGCGCTTATACAGCCTTTTTATGTCGTCGAGAGCGCCCACAAGCCGCTCTATATCCTGGTATCTGTCGCCTATGGACACATATGCAAGCATATTGGAAATGTCACCAAATTCAATTTGTATACCGTATTCGTCGCGCAGAATATCATAAACTTCTATACCTGCAAGCCCTAAATCGCGTGTATATACAGCAAGCTTTGTTACGTCGAAGTCGTATACGGAAGCGCCGTTTATAAGTTCCTTGCCAAAAGCATAGAAATCGCCCAAAGAGTTAATTTCGTCACGCGCATAGCTTGCCATATTCATAACTTTTTTGAAAGAAGCTTTGCCGTGCAGAGCAAGATTGCGGCGCGTTATGTCGAGGCTGGACATTAAAAGATAGCTTGCGCTGGTAGTCTGGGTAAGATTTATTATCTGCCGCACGTAATCGGAGTTCACCGTATTGTTCAAAAGCAAAAGCGAACTTTGCGTAAGGCTTCCGCCCGATTTGTGCATTGAAACGGCTGACATATCTGCTCCGGCTTCCATTGCCGATACGGGCAATTCCTCGTTAAAAGAAAAATGTGTGCCATGAGCTTCGTCAACAAGGACTTTCATACCGCGTCCGTGCGCAATTTTTACTATAGTACGCAGATCCGAACATATCCCGTAATATGTGGGATTGTTTACGAGCACCGCAACGGCGTCGGGGTTGTCCATAACCGCCTG
>CANRAI010000112.1 GCA_947628555.1 uncultured Clostridia bacterium
AAGCCGAGTTCGCCCAGCTTTTCAACGTAGCCCGACATAAAATGACTTCTGACAATCCCCACGCTGTAAGTGCCGGGCAGACAGCAAAGGAAATTCCTTATTCCCTCCGCAAACTGCGAAAGAGGCATGTACGCGCCGCAAATAAAGCCGTACAGCGAAGAAACCAACGTAGAAAGCGCAGAAAGCCCGCCCTGCGTGGAAATGAAACTTTCGAAAACTCCCGCAAGAAGCGTGCCGAACAGCACGCAGCAGAGGATATCGGCAAAAATCAGCGCTACATTGGTCGCGGGAATGTACCAGCCGACCACGGCAAGGTAGATAAAACCAATTAAAAGCACGACGAGCATTATTATCGTGGTTACGATAAAGTTTGCGACGAAATATGAAAGCGAAAGGGTTGCGCCCTTGGCGGGCGTGACGAGAAAATCGTTGAGACTGTTTTCGATTTTATCGTTTATCATGACGGCGTTCGAACATACGGCGACCGTCACCGAGCTGACAGAAAGTATGGACGACAGAAGCCATGCGCCCGCAAGCCCCTCCTCTACGCGCCTGTCTTTAAGGACAAATCCGCATAGCCGAAAAATAGAATCGAACGAGGATAAATACACGCTTCTCAAAAAGGTTGCGAACAGCACCAATAGAATCATGGGCGTTATCAGCGATACGAAAAACAAAAATTTGTCCTTAAAATAGCACTTTATGTTGCGCGAAACGAGCGCGCAAAATTTTTTAAATTCCGATTTCATACTTTCCCCCTTACTCGGCGCGTATATCCTTGCCCGTGACGTTTAAAAATACGTTGTCCATATTGCCTTTTAACACTTCGAAATCCTCGAAAAGACTGGGGTTCTCCCTTATACGGGCGGCGATTTCTGCCGTGCCTTTAAGTTCGACTTCAAGGAAGTCGCGTTCCCTTTTCATTGCGCAGCCGTAAGCCTTGAAAACCTTTTCCGCCTCGTCCAGCTGCGAGTAAAAGCGGATAAAATCGGTGGCGAAGCGCGTTTTCAAATCGTGCGGGGTGCCCTCCGCCGCCTTTTTTCCGCCGTCGAGAATAACCACATAATCCGCTACGGCGCTTTCTTCCATATAATGGGTGGTCAGAAAGACGGTAAGTCCCCTTTCCCTGCGAAGTTTTTCGACGGCGTTCCATACCGTGATGCGGGTTTTGGGGTCAAGACCCGTCGTTGGCTCGTCGAGAATGAGAAGCTCCGGATTGTGGATGAGGGCGCGGGCTATATCAACGCGCCGCTTCTGACCGCCCGAAAGTTTATTCAGCGGGCGCTTTAAAATTTCACGCAAGCCAAGCAAGCCGTCAAGCTCTTCAAGCCGTTTGGCGAAGTCCGCGCCGAAAATCCCGTACATAGCCGCACGGCTTTTCAGATTATCCAAAGCGGACAGTCTTCTGTCAAGGACGGAATTCTGAAATACCACGCCTATTTTGCCCTTGATTTTTTCGGGGCGGCTTTCTACGTTTTCGCCGCATACCTTGACGACGCCAGAATCCTTTTTCAGTATTCCGCTTATTATATTTATGGTGGTGGATTTGCCCGCGCCGTTCACGCCGAGAAAGGCGAAAAGTTCGCCCTCGCGCACGGTGAAAGAAAGACCATCTACCGCCTTTACATCCTTAAAGGATTTTTTAAGATTTTCTATTTCAATAATCATATTCTCTCCTTAATCATACTCTCTCCTTAAAGCGCGGTTAAACGCCGAGGCGCGCCTTTATGCCGAGAAATGCGTCCGTCAACATTCTGCCGACGGTTTCTCCGTCCCAATCGAGATAGCCTGTGGCGTACATAACGGCTATCCCGTGAACCCATACCCACATGTGCGTATGAAGTTCCGCCGCCTTATCCCGCGGAATATTCATATTATCCGTTATTTGGGCGACTGCGCCGTTAAAATACGACTGCTCTTCTTCCGAAACCGAACCGTTCCTGTCGCGCATGAAAAGATACCCGAAAAGCTTGGGTTCTTCCTTCGCAAAGCGGATATAGCCCATACCCATAGCCTTATATTCGGGGAATTTTCCCGAAGCGATTTCGTCGGATATATATTTATTGTAAATTTGTGAAATACGTAAGCCGATCGCCCGTTTCAGTTCTTCCGCGCCGCTGAAAGAAAGATAAATAGGCTGGGTTGAACATTTGCACGCGTTTGCAAGCGCGCGCATGTTGAGCCCTTGCATCCCCTTTTTTCTGACTATTTCAAGCGCCGCCGAAATTATACGGTCTTTTGTAATTGCCTTTTTTGCCGACATACTTCACCTAAATAACGTTTATTATTGATAACAAGTGTAATTTTAACGGGTCTGAAAAGAATTGTCAAGCGATTTCGTTAAATTATATATAAATTTTTAAGAATGAAAGAATTTTAAGAACGAAAGAATTTTAGAAAGAACGCCGATATTTTTATATTCTCTGCGGATTTTTCGGGATTTCGTCGGGATTTTGCGGCGAAAAATTCAAAAACGGCAAATTCAGCCGTGGATAAACGAAAAATATAAAAGGCGGCGGCGCGAATTTACGCGCCGCCGCCCACAACATAACCCTTCCGATTTTTTCGGAAAGCAGATTCGAGCTTAATCGTAAGCCGAGTTCTGTCGTGTACGGTCATCTATCTACACGCGCAGTCGCCTGCGCGTTCAAGCGATATTAACGGACAAAGACGGGCGGGCAGCCCCTGCATTTAAGCAAGCCTTTGTCCCAATCTTGCATCGGGTGGGGTTTAATTGGCTTGCCCCGTTACCGGGGCAACGGTGAGCTCTTACCTCGCCATTCCAACCTTACCGCG
>CANRAI010000113.1 GCA_947628555.1 uncultured Clostridia bacterium
GACAGGATATGCGGAAGGAGAGTGTGCGTCTGCGGCGAAAGCTATCACGTTACGGCGTTGAACGGCAGGACGACCTGCATTAAATGCGGCAAAGAGCTTTACCGCCGCGCGGACGACAATCCCGAAACGGTTTCTGCCAGGCTGGAAACTTATCTGAGGGAGACTGAACCGCTTATAGGTTATTATGAAAAGCAGGGCAAGCTGTTATCCGTTAACGGCAACGGCGCTCCGCAAGAAGTGTTCGCCCGTATATGCTCGGCAATAGACAGCCGCATTTAAACGAACAGCTGCAATATTCTAAACGATATGGTTTATATTAAGTCCGAAAGCGAAATAGAGCTTATGCGCGAAAGCGGCAGAATTGTCAAAGAAACGCTTGATTTCGTCGGCAAAAACATACATGCGGGTATGACTACCAAAGAGGTGGATGAACTCGTATATAGATATATCACTTCGTGCGGCGCAACGCCGTCAAGCCTCGGCTACGGCGGGTTTCCCGCAAGCGCGTGCGTATCGGTAAACGAAGTGGTGGTTCACGGAATACCTTCCGACAGGGTGATTGCCGACGGCGACATCGTGTCGGTGGATATAACCGCCGAAAAAAACGGCTATAACGGCGACGCCGCGCGGACGTTTTTGATAGGCAATGTGTCCGAAGAGAAGCGCAGGCTTGTCAAGGTCACAGAAGAATGTTTCTTTAAGGCGATTGAGGGATTGCAAGCGGGCGTGCCTCTCTACGATATAGGCTACGCGGTGCAAACTCACGCCGAAAAGAACGGCTACGGAGTCGTTCGCGCTCTCGTCGGCCACGGAATAGGCAGGGATATGCACGAGGACCCGTCCGTTCCCAATTACGGCAAGAAGGGCGCGGGGATGCGGCTTAAAGCCGGAATGACGATTTGCATAGAGCCGATGATAAATATGGGCACGTGGAAAGTAAATTTTTCGGACGACGGTTGGACTGTTACCACCGCGGACGGACTTCCCGCGGCTCATTACGAAAACACCGTGCTTATAAAAGAGGACGGCGTGGAAATATTGACGTTATAGGTGCTGTATGAAGGTTAAAACGCCGGTGGCAGGCGGAATATGCCGCAGCTTGCAGGGCAGGGACAAAGGCAGATATTACCTTATCAAAACGGTAAACGCCGACGGTTCGCTTTTGCTGGTTGACGGAAACTTCAAACGGCTTGCCTCTCCCAAAAAGAAAAACCTGAAACATGTCGCGCTCCTGCCCGAAAAGGCGGAAGCGATAGCCGAAAAGTTATCGGGCGGCAAACAGGTTTTCGACACCGAAGTGTTCTCGGCGCTGAAAGCCTACAACGCCGCGCAAAGCGCAGATACGCCTGACGGCGCAAGCCTGCCCGAATAATAATCCCGAAAAATAATAAGGAGAATATATGTCGAAAGACGACGTAATCGAAACGGAGGGCAAGGTCATCGAGTGCCTGCCCAATGCAAACTTCAAAGTAAAACTTTCAAACGGACATATAATAACGGCTTATATCTCGGGCAAACTGAGACTCAACTATATAAGAATAATCGAGGGCGACAATGTAAAACTTGAAATGAGCCCTTACGATTTAACCAAAGGCAGAATAACCTGGCGCAGTAAAAACTGAGCCCTGAATTTCAAGGAGAAAGATTATGAAAGTAAGACCTTCCGTAAAACCCATGTGCGACAAATGCAAAGTTATCAAGCGTAACGGCAAAGTGATGGTGATTTGTTCTAAAAACAAGTCGCACAAGCAGCGCCAAGGTTAAAATTTAAACAGCGCCTATGCGTCGCATAGCGTCGTTGCCTTTACGTTTTCCCTCGGTCATTTACGTTTAAGTAAACTCCCGTCGGGAAATCCGCAGGCGCCTGGCTCTGCTCGCATTTTCGCAGTTTAACGGAGAAAGCAAAGGCTTTTGCCAAACTCGCTTCTCCGAAGTTTAATTGCTTAGACTGGGAGAAATAAAGCGAACACATATCCGCAGTTTAACGGAGAAAGTAATCGGCTTTTGCCGAACTCGCTTCCCCGATACGTTACTACGGCATTGCCGCCGCTGCAAATTTTCGGCAAACCCAAAATTTAAGCCGTATAGCTTAACGCGGGGGCGTCGCAAAGCAGAAAATAATTTCGCCTATCGCACCGCTTACATTCCGATTATTTTAAGCGGCGCGGTCTGCGGTTTGATATATACACTATTTTTAAAATTTTAAGGAGAAAGTAATTACTATGGCACGTATTGCCGGTGTAGATTTACCCAGAGAAAAGAGAGTCGAAATAGGACTTACCTACATCTACGGTATCGGACTTAAAACCAGCCAGAAAATTCTTGCCGCAACGGGCGTTGACCCCGATACGCGCGTCAAGGACCTGGACGAAACTACCGTATCCAAATTGAGAGAATACATCGACCATAACATCAGGGTTGAGGGCGAACTTCGCAGCGAAGTGTCCCTTAACATCAAAAGACTTATGGAAATCGGCTGCTACCGCGGTATCAGACACAGAAAGGGTCTGCCTGTACGCGGTCAGTCCACAAAGACCAATGCGAGAACCCGTAAGGGCCCCCGCCGCACGGTCGCAAAGAAGAAAGGCGCAAAGTAAGGAGGTAGCATAAATGGCACAGCAAAAAAAGCAGACTGTTACAAGAAAGCGCAGAGAGCTTAAAAAAGTAGATAAAGGCCAGGTACACATTCAGTCCTCCTTCAACAACACGCTCGTCACAGTAACCGACCTTCAAGGCAACGCGATAAGCTGGTCGTCGGCGGGCAGCCTCGGATTCAAAGG
>CANRAI010000114.1 GCA_947628555.1 uncultured Clostridia bacterium
AATACCTCTTTAAACGTTTTACCCGTAAAAAATCGGGCTGCAAAAGCAACCCGAAATAATGCAAAGCACAAAATGCCATTTAACACATTATTCTGCCGGACAAAACTTCCGTACGGCGAAAGGGGTTACCTTTACTTGACTTAAATATATTACGACTTTATTAGGCTTTTGTCAAACGATTTTCATTAGAAAATGGTCTTTTTTGCTATTTCAACCACAATTTTTGAAATAAACTCGTCAAATTTCACCGTTTCTTTTTCTTCGACGCCGCGTTTATTTACGTTTACGGTGCCTTCTTCCGCTTCTTTATCGCCCACTACCAGCACATAAGGAATTTTATCCATTTTTGCTTCGCGAATCTTATAGCCTATCTTTTCGTTGCGCCTGTCAACTTCAACGCGCACGCCTAAATTTTGCAATTTTCCGGCGATTTCTTCCGCATATCCGAGAGTTCTGTCCGTTATAGGCAAAACTTTGACTTGCGTAGGGCACATCCATAGGGGGAACGCGCCCGCGTATTTTTCGATAAGAAATGCCAATGTTCTTTCATAGCAGCCTATTGAACTGCGGTGAATGACGTAAGGGGTCTGTTTCGTTCCGTCAACGTCAACGTACTGCATTTCGAAACTTTGCCCCGCGGCAAAATCGATTTGGATTGTTATAAGCGTATCCTCTTTGCCGTGCACGTTTTTAATCTGCACGTCGAGTTTGGGTCCGTAAAAAGCCGCCTCGTCGTCAGCCTCGACATAATCGAGCTTCAAATCGTCGAGGATTTTTTTCATCATAGCTTCGGTATTGTTCCAGGCTTCGTCGTTATCTATATATTTATCCGACTTTGACGCGCCGCGCTTCGAAAACCGGAAAGTTACGTCGTTTCTCATTCCGAGGGCGTCGAGGAGATAGTAGCTTAAATCAAGACAGCGTTTAAATTCGTCCTCGACCTGCTCTTTGGTGCATATGATATGTCCGTCCGAGAGAGTAAACTGTCTTACGCGTATAAGCCCGTGCATTTCGCCCGAAGCTTCCTTTCTGAATTCGGTAGCCGTTTCGGAATAGCGGCAGGGCAAATCGCGGTAGCTCTTCAATCCGTTTTTATAAATCTGGTATTGGAACGGGCAGGTCATAGGGCGCAAAGCCATAATTTCATCGCCGTTTTTGCTTTCGCCTTTGTCGTCGATTTCGCCCAAAATAAACATCTTGTCGCGGTAGTGGTTCCAATGCCCCGATATTTTATAGAGGTCGGACTTCGCCATAAGCGGAGTTTTGGTTATCTGGAAACCGCGTTTTTCCTCCTCGTCCTCGACGAAGCGGGAAAGAATCTGAATCATTTTGGCGCCCTTCGGCATAAGAATGGGCAAGCCCTGCCCTATTACGTCCGAAGTCATAAAAATGCCCAAATCTCGCCCGATTTTATTGTGGTCGCGCTTTTTTGCCTCTTCAACCGCAACAAGGTATTCGTCAAGCTGAGCCTTCTTTTCGAACGCCGTGCCGTAAATTCTGGTAAGCATCTTGTTTTTCTCGTTGCCGCGCCAATACGCGCCCGTAAGCGACGTGAGTTTAAACGCCTTGATTTTACCCGTGTTGGGCAGGTGAGGACCGCGGCAGAGGTCTGTAAAAGAGCCCTGCTTATAGAAAGAAATTACGGCGTCCTTCGGCAAATCGTTTATAAGCTCCACCTTATATTTTTCGTCGTATTCCTGCATTAGTTTAAGCGCTTCCTCGCGCGGGAGCTCGAACCGCTGTATGGGGGTTTTGGATTTGATGATTTTCTCCATTTCCATTTCGATTTTGGGGAAATCATCCTGCGTTATCGGGGTTTTAAAGTCAATATCGTAATAGAAACCGTTGTCGATTACAGGCCCAATCGCAAGGTTGCAGGTAGGATAAATATTTTTTACCGCCTGGGCGAGCACGTGCGCGCAGGTATGGCGATAAACTTCAAGGCCCTCTTTATCTTTCAACGTAATGATTTCAAGCGAATCGCCGTCGTTCAGCGTAGCTGCAAGGTCGCAAAGTTTTCCGTTGATTTTTGCGGCTACGGCGTTTCTCGAAAGCGCTTCGCTTATCTTCGCCGCGGCGTCTGAACATATAGCGCCTTTATCAAGTTGAATTTTTTCGCCGTTTTTAAGTAAAATTTCCATAAAACCTCCAATAAAAAAATCCTTAAACGAAAAAATTATCGTTTAAGGACGCAAATGACTATTTTGCGCGGTTCCACCTTAATTGCTTTAAAAAAGCCGCTTTTATCGCCCGAATGTTTACGAAAGCGGTTTCCCGTTCTCTCCGGAATTATGCGCTTCCCAGCTGCCGCGCACTCTCTGAAAATTCCTCGGCGGTACTTGTCTTTCATTCAAGCAAGGCTTATTTTAATACAATATAGGGCATTTGTCAAGAAGTTTGAAAGGTTTACGCCGAAATTATTTGCCATTTCGCATATAAATCTGTATAATTGATTTGAATTATTATTTATAAGGTAAATAAATATGGCTTATACGACCTTCAACGAAGTTGAAAAAAAATGGAGCAAATATTGGGAAGAACATAAGACCTTCCATACCGACTTGCACGACTTTTCAAAACCCAAGTATTACGTACTCGATATGTTCCCCTATCCTTCGGGTGCGGGACTGCACGTAGGCCACCCCGAGGGCTACACTGCGACAGATATTCTTGCCAGAATGAAAAGAATGCAGGGCTTCAACGTTTTGCACCCCATAGGTTTTGACAGTTTCGGTTTGCCTGCCGAGCAGTA
>CANRAI010000115.1 GCA_947628555.1 uncultured Clostridia bacterium
GGACGGCACGATTGATTGCATAGTCACCGACCACGCGCCCCATTCGGCGAAGGACAAGCAGGTGGAATACAACCTTGCCGCGTTCGGCATAAGCGGAATAGAAACAAGCCTTGCTTTAAGTTATACTTACCTTGTAAAAACGGGTAAACTTACCCTTTCGGGGCTTGCCGAAAAGACAAGCCGCGCCGCCGCAAAAATTTTGGGGTTGGAAGGCGGAGAAATAAAAGTGGGCGCCCCCGCAGACCTTGCGGTGGTTGATTTTAATAAATCTTACGTCATCGACGGCAGTAAATTTGTCTCCAAGGGCAAGAATACTCCTTTCAACGGCTATAAAGTTTTCGGGGAAGTGGAATACACCATAGTCGACGGCGAAATAAAATATAAAAATTGACGGTAAAAACTATTATGATAGATATTTTAATTGACAGAATTATTAAACTGCAAAATCCCACGTGCGTAGGGCTGGATACAGATTTCAACTACCTTCCCGAGGATATGAAGTCGGGCGTTTCCACTTTTTCGGAGGCGGCAAACCGTATCTTCGAGTTCAACCGAAATATTATCGACAGCGTTTCAGACATAGTGCCTTCCGTAAAAGTGCAAATAGCTTATTACGAGATGTACGGCTATCACGGGCTGAAAACCTTTGCCCGCACGGTTAAATACGCCCGCAAAAAGGGGCTTATAGTCATTGCCGACTGCAAGCGCAACGACATAGGCTCTACCGCAAGCTGTTATTCTAAGGCTTACCTCGGCAAAACGCCGATAGGCGGCAGGCAGTTAAAGGCTTTTCCAGCCGATATGCTCACGGTCAACGGCTACCTCGGTTCGGACGGGATTAAGCCCTTTATTGACGATATTAAAAATAACGGCAAGTCGATATTCGTACTTGTCAAAACCTCTAACCCGTCGAGCGGAGAATTGCAGAATTTGAAGCTTGACGACGGTATGTTTATCTACGAAAAAATGGGGCGGCTCGTCGAGGAGTGGGGCTGCGATACGATTGGATATAACGGCTATTCGGAAGTAGGCGCGGTCGTCGGGGCGACCCACCCCGAAGAAGCGGCGCGTTTGCGCTTGCAAATGCCGCATACCTTCTTTCTCATTCCCGGTTACGGCGCGCAGGGCGGAAGTGCCGAAATGCTGAAAGTCTGCTTCGATAACCGCGGCTTGGGCGGCGTGGTAAATTCTTCGCGCGGAATACTCTGCGCATATAAAAAGCCCGGATACGCAAATATGACCTATTACGAGGCCGCCCGCGCGGCAAGCCTCGATATGCGCAAGGATTTGAGTGACGCAATAGGGAAAATGGGCAGATGAAAGACTTAATCGCAACGGTAAAAAGCAATAAAAAGATTGCCGAAAATATCTATATGATAACCCTCGCCCTGCCCGAGGACGCGGGGAAAATGCACGGCGGGCAATTTGTAAATCTCTCCACGGGCAACGGCGCTAACCTTCTGCGCCGTCCTTTGGGCGTTTGCATAGTTGAAGGCGACGAGGTGTCGGTCTGCTATCAGGTAAAAGGCAGGGGCACGCAATATCTTTCAACCGTCGAAGCTGGCAGAAAATTAAGGGTTTTGCTGCCCCTCGGCAATTGGTTCGACCTTGACGGTTACAGCGATATCGCCGTTATTGGCGGCGGCGTAGGCGTTTTCCCGCTTATCGCCACTATCCGCGAATATTATAAAAGCAAGAATTTCTATTCCTATATAGGGTTCAGAAACGAGGACGCCGTATGCCTTTGGAACGAACTTAATAAAAGCAAAAAATTGACGATAACCACCGACGACGGCAGTTTCGGGGAAAAGGGCAACGCGGTTTCGGCATATCTTGCCGACAGGAACAATATACGCGCAGACGTGATAATTTCCTGCGGACCGCCCGTAATGCTGAAAATTCTGAAACAAAAATTAAAGGAAGAGGGCATAAAAACGCCTTGTTTTGTTTCGCTGGAAGAGAGAATGGGCTGCGGAATGGGCGCGTGCCTTGTATGCGCATGCAAATCGGCTTCGGGCGAAAACCTGCGCGTCTGCCGCGACGGACCCGTATTCGATATTAACGAGGTGCAGCTATAATGGCGAATTTACAGGTAGAGCTCTGCGGAGTTAAATTCAAAAACCCCGTGATAGCCGCAAGCGGAACGTTCGGCTTCGGCAGGGAATACAATCTTTTATACGATATTTCCGTTCTGGGCGGCATTTCCACAAAGGGCATGACCCTCGAACCCAGACAGGGCAATTCCGTTCCGAGGATAGCGGAGGGCGCGTCGGTGATTTTAAATTCCGTCGGCTTGCAGAATCCCGGGGTGGAGCATTTCATTAAAGAGGATTTGCCCTTTTTGCGCAAAAAGGGCGTAGCCGTGATAGCCAATGTGGCGGGCAAAACGCTTGAAGACTACGGCGAAATATGCGCCCGCCTCGACGGGCTTGTGGATATGGTGGAGCTGAATATCTCCTGCCCCAACGTCCGCGCGGGTGGAATGGCGCTGGGCATAAAGCCCGGAAATATTCTGGAAGTCACCCGTCTTTCCAAGTTTAACCTTAAAAAAACTCCGCTTATCGTCAAACTTTCGCCGAACGTGGAAAGCATTGCGGTAAACGCCCGCGCGGCGGAAGAGGGCGGGGCGGACTGTATATCCCTTATAAACACGCTTACGGGAATGGTTATAGATATAGAACGCCGTAAGCCCCTGCTTGCCAACAACACGGGCGGAGTTTC
>CANRAI010000116.1 GCA_947628555.1 uncultured Clostridia bacterium
AGAGTGAAGTCCATGCAAAAATTTTCAAGCACGGCAAGCTCTACATAGACCTGCATTGCAAAATGAATTATAGCAAAACCGCCGCGGCAAAAAGTAAAATAAATTGTCGTATAATGCCGAATTAAGTCGGGCTATATTTTTGCTAAAAACGCTTGTAATATTAAAAAATAAGTGATATAATTCAAATGCTTAATACTCTTTGATAATGGGAAAGTAAGATTATTTTTTTGTATTTTAGGCAAACTATAACGGCATAATTGTATCCGTTTTCGCCTAAAATGCGGGAAAAAAAGAGTATTAAGCAATCGTTAAGGGTACTTTATGCGGGCAGCCCTTGGCGGTTGCCCTTATTTTTTTATAAAAGATAAAAAAAGGACGGCCGTTGGGCGGGCCGTCGAGGTTCATATTCTAATCAATGACAAGTTCAGGGTCGTTAAAAAGCGGATCGTCGAAAAACTCGGCGGGAGTCATATCAAGTCCTTTAATAATCAGCATTAGAGTCGTCAGGTTGACGCTTTTATTTCTTTCGACCATCAAGGACTTCAAAGTACTATGTGACATGGCAATTTTTCTTTCAAGGCGATATTGGGACATGCCTTTTTCATTTAAAATTCTACCGATTCTCGACGCCAACGCTGTACTTAATTTCATGGTTTCTCCAAATAGGGGCATTTTTATACTCTATTCTACTCAAACTTGATTTTTTAATATATGTCGCAATTATGACCCTATTTTTTTTGTTATATCTTATTCAGTATGTTATAATTAGGGCGCAATTATGACCCTATGAGGAAAAAGAATGAAATCAGAAAATCTTACGGAGGATGATTTGAAAACTCTGCAACGAGCGACAGATTTGCTTTGTGCCATAACTGTCAATTCGCTTTTTAACGCCTATGCCATTGAAAACGTGATTTTCGGCAATCTGAAAACGGGCGATAGCATCCCGTACGATAAGTTTATAGAGGACTTGCAGCTGAACGCTTGGCAAGTTTATAGCGTTCGGAATTGTATAGAGGGCGCCGCCATTGGGGAGGACGGAACAATCTTGGAAAAAGAAATTGACTTTTTCGAGAAGGAGTGCTTCATCTTCCATATGAATTATGTTTTTGAAAGCGCGACTTACAACAAGAAAAAAGACGACGATAAAAATGGTCTGCATGCGTTTACCAAAGAGGGGCTGAACGACTATATCATGCGCTTATATCCGCTGTTCAAAGAAATACTTGCGACTGAAGCCGAGTATGACTTTTTTGAGCTTGCCTCTCCCTTTCCCGACCGTTTCTCGCAGACTTCATGCTATGAAAAAATTGCAAAGTTTTTGGTTACGGTAATAACGCGGGGACATAGGCAAGGCGGTTTTGTTGACAGATACGTTAAAAACCTTCCGTATATGCCGTACTATGTCAAACGGCTTTTAAAAGTAAAAAATGGTCGCTGGTTGCTTATAAACAGCGACTTGGAAAGCCTTGATTTTCGGCTTGCCGTTCTTTCGGCAATTCACTTTATGAATGCCGAGCATACTCAGTTATTTGAACTGAAAGCACGTAAATGGGCGGAAAAGATTACAAATGTATAGAAAAAGCCAAACTGAATCAGTTTGCTATTCAGCTATTTAATTTCTATTATTGGAAACGCGGCGAGTGAAATTGCCGTGAATTGCCCACTTTTAAAAAACATACGGCGGCGCGGACAAAAGTCCGCGCCGCCATATTGTTATGCTTAAAAAGCCGCCTGCTATGGGGCTTATATTCGCTTATAAAAATGTATTAAAAATCGAGAGTATTTACTATTTCTTCCACTTCATGCGATGTTTTGCAGGATAAAAGTTTGCCGCGGACTGCTGCCGCTCCCTTTTTACCCTTTAAATAAAACCCGACCATTTTGCGCATAAACACGCAGGCGAAGCGCTCGCCGTAAATTTCTCGCGTTTTTGAAATTTGGTTTAAGACTGTCTGCCGCTTGTCGCCGCACTCCGCGCCCGTCAGCTCGGCAAACAGCCAAGGGTTGTACATTGCGCCGCGGGCAATCATTACGCCGTCCGCGCCCGTCTTTTTCATAATTACGCTTGCGTCCGCGGCGGTAAATATACCGCCGTTGGCAATTACGGGGATATGTATCGCGTTTTTCGCCTTTTCTATCTCCTTTAAATTGACTTCGCCCGAATAAATTTTCTCCCTCGTGCGGCCGTGAACCGTAAGCATATCCGCCCCCGCCGCTTCGCACATTTTTGCGAAATCTTCGGTTACGTATTCGGAATTTCCCGTGCCTATGCGGATTTTTACCGTTATTGTTTTTCCGCTTTTTTTACATTCGGAAATAATTTTTTCCGCAAGCGGCAAATTGTTCAAAAGGGCGCTGCCCTCGCCGTTTTTATAAATTTTGGGCACGGGACAGCCCATATTCAAATCGACTATATCAAAAGGCGCAAGCGCTTCGCTTTCGCACGCGCGCCGCATAAATTCGGGGGAATTGCCGAATATCTGGCACGCCTTGATACCGGGGTAGTCCTCGGTTATGTATAAAAGCTCCTCGGTCTTTTTGCTGTCGTAGCAAAGCCCCTTTGAGGAAACCATTTCCGTAAAGGTAAGTCCCGCCCCAAGCCTTAAACACATATCGCGGAAAACCGCGTTGGTAT
>CANRAI010000117.1 GCA_947628555.1 uncultured Clostridia bacterium
TGTCATTAAACCAGACAGTCCACAGGCGATTAACGAGTTACGGAATATGGGAATCCGCGTCATCATGCTGACGGGTGACAACGAACGCACGGCAAAAGCAATCGCAAGCAAAGTAGGCGTGGATGAAGTCATTGCAGGTGTTCTCCCCGACGGCAAGGAAAGCGTCGTCAGGGAACTGAAAAGGAAAGGTAAGGTCATCATGGTCGGCGACGGTATCAACGACGCTCCCGCTTTAACGAGTGCCGATATCGGTATTGCGATCGGTGCAGGTACGGATGTTGCAATAGACGCAGCGGACGTCGTTCTCATGAAAAATCAGCTCATCGACGTGCCTGCGGCGATTCGTTTAAGCCGTGCAACACTCCGAAATATTCATGAAAACTTATTCTGGGCTTTCATATACAATACTTTACTGATTCCCTTTGCGGCGGGCGTATTTATCCCTCTTGCGGCATTTACACCGAATTTCAGTTGGCAGTTAGACCCGATGTTTGGTGCGGCGGCGATGAGCCTTTCCAGTTTATGCGTGGTTATGAATGCGTTGAGACTCAACTTATTCAATCCCCATAACAATAAAAGGTACAGTAAGGTTAAACATAAAACTCAAAATGAACATAAAAATAAAACAGAAAAGGAGCTGAATAATATGAAAAAAACTTTAAAAATCCAGGGTATGATGTGCGGGCACTGCGAGGCAACAGTGAAAAAGGCTTTGGAAGCGATTGACGGCGTAAGCCGTGCCGAAGTCAGCCACACTGCCGGTACTGCCGTAGTGACATGTATTCAAGAAGTTTCCGACGAAGCTTTAAAGCAGGCGGTTGAATCGCACGATTATAAGGTTTTAGAGATAATTTGATTTACAAATTTTAATTGACAAGGGCAAAGACTCGGCTTGTTCAAACATTAAAAAATCAAACGGCTATTTTTATTCCGAAAATGGGAAAAACAAAGAAAAATGTTTTACCATATTTAAGGCGACCTCGCGCCGAAAATCGAACGAAAGGAGTAAAAAATGCAGTATAAAGAATGGTTGAACGAATGGTTGGAGCTTTATATCAAGGCTTCTGCGAAGGATAGGACTTACAGGAAATACCGTCAGCAGGCGGAAAAATATCTCCTGCCTGCATTAGGCGAGTATGAAGTAAGCCAACTTACGGCAGTGGAATTGCAAAAATTTTCAATGTTGCTGTCGGAGCGCGGGCTTGCCCCGAACAGCGTTAATTTCATCGTCGCGGTTTTAAGGGCTTCGCTGAGAAAAGGCGTCGCGGTCGGGATTATAGACAGGCAGTATTCTGACTTTATCGTCCGCCCGAAAATCAGGATGAACAAAATAACGTGTTTTTCGAAAACCGAGCAGAAGAAAATCGAGAACTATATTCTCGAAAGCCGCCAGCCGTTTTTGTTCGGAATCTTGCTAAGTCTTTATTCCGGACTGCGCATAGGCGAATTGCTTGCTTTGACTTGGGAGGACGTGGATTTACAAAAAGGCACTATGCTCGTAACGAAATCCTGCCACGACAGTTGGGTGGGAAACCGCTACGTCAAGGTATTCGATACTACTAAAACCCAAAGCTCGGAGCGCGTTATACCCTTGCCTCGGCAGATAGTGGGATATATGAAATTCATACGCAGGCAGACGGGCGCGCGTTTTGTCGTGGTCGGTAAAAGCGAATACGGCGCGGAAATCCGTTCCTATCAGCGTACGTTCGACATAGTCCTGAGAAAACTTCATATCGAACACAGGGGTTTTCACGCGTTGCGGCATACATTTGCGACCAGGTCTTTGGAGGTCGGAATGGACGTAAAAACGCTTTCGGAAATTTTGGGGCATCAGGACCCGTCGATAACGCTTCGGCGGTACGCGCACTCCCTTATAGAGCATAAAGCGGAGATGATGAACAAGGTCGGTCGGTTGCTCGGATGAAGTTTCAAAATCAACCGGATAAATAAAAAAGGCGGCAATCTTTTTGCCGCCTTTTGAGTACATAGAATAAGGTATTCTATGTACTCTGAATCCGCTATAAAAGAAATAAAATTATTCTTTCACAAATGCGGCGGAGGACAAAATGAAGCTCTTGAAAAAATTTAATAGCAAGCGCGGTTTTACTTTGGCGGAACTGGTAATAGTTGTCGCCATTATTGCCATACTTGCGGGCATAGCCGTAACTTTTATAAATCCCAAGGATATTTCATATGTGGAATACAACCGCAGCGCGGAGGCGATAGCGACTGCCGTTCAGAACCGTCTTACAGAAATAAGAAATTCCGGCAATATGGAAATTTTAAGGCGCATGGGCGAACAGTACGTATCCAATACGGAAGCGGCGAAAGCGGAAGTTCCGTCCGGTGACGGTTCGGGCGAAACGCCAGGCGATACTTCGAAAAATTTGGGCGGATACCGTTACGTTTTCAATTACAACGAAAGCGGCGGCGCGATTGAAAGAAATAGCCTTATAAGCTATATTCTTCCGTTCGGCGCGATTGACTACGACCTTGCGCAAAATTTTTACGCTATCGGTTTTCAATCCGATACGGGCATGGTCGGCGAGGTGTTTTATTCCACAAAGCCCTTTGTCGGGCATGACGCAAGTTATCTTATAACTCTCGCGAATGAC
>CANRAI010000118.1 GCA_947628555.1 uncultured Clostridia bacterium
TAACGCACGTAACCCTTTTGAGGGAAGCCTACCACAACGACGTTATTTTAACGCTGTGCGAAGTGCTTAACGTAGAGGTCAACCGCTATTCCAAACGCCCCTACGTAAAGGCTCTATGCCAGCAGCAGGGGCAGATGTTTACGGCGATATGGTTCAACCAGCCTTATGTCGCCCAAAAGCTTACCGTGGGCGAATATCTTTTTTACGGGCGGGTACAAAACAAATACGGTATGGGCTGTCAAATGGTCAACCCGTCCTTTGAAAAAGCCGAAAAATCCACGCGCTTGCAGGGCATAATTCCCGTCTATCCGCTTGCCGGCTCGCTTACGCAGGGCGTTGTCCGCGCCGCCGTAAGACAGGCGCTCGGCAAGGTGCGCTGCGTTTCGTATATCCCAGCGCAATTACAGCAAAAATACGGGCTCACCCCGCTGGACGAGGCGTATTTTAAGCTCCATTCGCCTGCGGCGCAGAGCGACATTAGCAGGGCTTCCAACCGCATTGCGCTGGAAGAATATTTTTTGCTTATCTCCGCTTTCAAAGTCATAAAAGGTGGGAGGGACGACGCGCGCCTGAACGCCTATTCCGTCACCCGCGCAGATTTGTCGGAATTTGTTTCCCGCTTTCCCTTCGAATTTACCGAAGGCCAAAAGGGCGCGGTAGAAGAAATTTTCAAAAACGTACATTCCCCCCATAAAATGAACAGGCTTTTGCAGGGCGACGTGGGCAGCGGCAAAACTGCGGTCGCGCTTTCGGGCATTTTTATGGCGGTGAAGTCGGGTTATCAGGCGGCTATGCTCGCCCCCACGGAAGTTCTCGCCCGCCAGAACGCCGCGCTTTTGGAAAGATATTTCCCCGAATACGCCGTGCGCACCCTTACGGGCTCGACGTCCGCGCCCGAAAAGCGGGAAATCAAAAAAGGGCTTGCAAGCGGTGAAATAGATATCGTCTGCGGCACTCACGCCGTGATTCAGGGCGACGTGGCTTTCAAACGGCTTGCCTTCGTCGTCTGCGACGAACAACACCGCTTCGGCGTGGCGCAGCGTTCCACTCTGTCCGAAAAAGGCGACGGCTGCGACGTTCTGGTTATGTCGGCTACGCCCATTCCCCGCACGCTTTCGCTTATATTCTACGGCGACCTCGACGTCACCACGATAAAGGACAAGCCCCGTTCACGGCAGGAAATTTCCACTTCTATAATTCCCGAAAGAAAATACCCCGATATGTATAAATATGTCGCGGAACAGGCTAAGCAAGGATTTCAGACATATTTTGTCTGCCCGAAAATCGAGGGCGACGACGAGGGCACCGTTATGTCGGTCACCGAGCTTTTCGAGGAGCTGAAAGCGAAAATGCCCGCTGTGCGGATAGCCCTTTTGCACGGCAAAATGCGCGACAAGCAGAAAAACGAAGTTATGTCGGCTTTCAGGGCGAAGGAGTACGACTGTCTTGTTTCGACCACCGTAATTGAGGTGGGTGTTGACGTGCCCGACGCTACTACGATGATAATTTACAACGCAGAACGCTTCGGGCTTTCCCAGCTTCACCAACTACGCGGCAGAGTGGGCAGGGGAGATAAAAAAAGCTACTGTTTTTTGCTTATGGGCACGGATTCGGAGGAAGCGCGCGCCCGCCTGAACGTAATAAAGAACAGTACGGACGGCTTCGCAATAGCGGAGGCGGATTTGAAAATCCGCGGCGGCGGGGATTTTATGGGGACGCGCCAAAGCGGCAGAATACTTTCCGAAATAAAAAATCTGAAATTCCCCGTGGAAACGATTTTTACGGCAAAGGCGCTATCCGACGAAGCTTTTTCGGGCAAATTCGATATAAAGCTTCTTTCGCGTATCGCCGCGGAAAAATACGAAAGCTTAAAGGACGTAATTTTAAACTGATTAAACGCGCTGTCGCGTTAAATAAATTAAAGGCGAGGCGCCGAACGTTGTTCGGCGCCTCGCCTTTTATCTCATAAAAATTCTTTTCTCTTTTAAAATTTTTCCTTATACAATTTCTTATCCCGCTTTTGCGGGCTCTCCTTTTTGCCGCCTTGTCGGTTGCTCCTTATTATATATTATATGGTATTAGTTGCTATGTCCTGCGCAGCCGCACAATTCGGGCTCCCTGGGTCGCTCGCTTTGGGCGGGTAACCGTTCGCCTTGCGCAGGTCGTCTATAAGAATTTTGATATGTTCCGTCTGCTCGTCGGTCAGCCCGTCGGCAGAAATCGTTTTTTTGCTTTGCAGCCCCAGAAGACAGTCGGTTGAAACGTCAAAAAAATTAGCAATCTTTACAAGCATCTCAACCGACGGCAAAATATTGTCGTTCTCCCAATTCGAAATGCACTGTTTGGAGACATGCAGTCCCTTCGCAAGCTCTACCTGGCTTAAAGACCTAAGCATACGTAATTTTTTTATGTTTTCATTTAACATAAACTGCTCTCCGAAAAAATTTTTGACTTTTTGTCAATTTTTACAATACTATTGTAAAAAATCACTTGACAATTGCAAAATACTTTGGTATATTGATTATGGACTTAGG
>CANRAI010000119.1 GCA_947628555.1 uncultured Clostridia bacterium
CTTTGATGAACGCTTCATAGCTCGACTTCTGAATCTCTACTAAATCGGGAATGTCGATGACCTCGTTAATCTTACCGAACCTGCGCCTTTCGGTTTTGCCATACTTGTGAATCGGTAAATTCATTAAAACAGAACTCCTTTGGCGGAAAACTCCGCTATTTATTTTCACATTTAGGCGACTGCACGGCTATATCTTTTCACCGCGCAAAATCTGCAAATGTATATTTACGACTGAAATTTCAAAAAATTTTTTCTTAATTCGATTTTTTTTGCCGCACACCCTTTACAATCATGAAAATTTAGTGTATAATCAAGCGGAAAAATCAAATACGTATCGGCGTTTTTTGTCGGAACTTTTCCTTTCATTATTTTTATAAATATAAAAAGGGAACAAAAATCGCATTTTAGTACAGTTTACTATTCTAATACTTGATTTCAATAAAGTCAAGCGTTTTTTTAATAATTATGAGAATTGACAAATTTTTAAAAGTTTCACGTATTTTAAAAAGGCGCACGCTTGCCGAAGAAGCGTGCGAAAAGGGCAAAGTTTACGTCAACGGCAGGGAAGCAAAACCGGGCCACCGCGTTAAAGCGGGCGATATAGCCGAAGTGACCTTTGCGGGGGGAACTATAAAGTTCAGAATACTCGAAATTAAGGAAACCGTTAAAAAAGACGAAGCTTCCTCTTTATACGAAATTTTGGAAGGTTGAAAATGAAACAGTTTCGCGTCCGAATTAAATTCAGGAACTTGATAATGCTTTTCGTCGCAGGCGTGGTGAACGCCACGGGCGTAACGCTTATGCTGTTGCCTGCGGCGTTTTACGACAGCGGGCTTTCGGGCGTGTCCATGCTGGTTGTACAGCTTCTGCCCGAAAGCGTGCAAGGCTACATAAAGTTATGGATTCCCCTTATCCTTTTGAACGCGCCCATATTTATTTTCGCCGCCAAAAAGCAAGGGTTCGAATTTACTTTCTGTTCGCTTTTCGCAATCTTCGTTTACTCGATGGCTTCCCTCGTTTTCCAACAGGTAATTCCCAAATTCGTGCCCGACTTCTTCGGCGCGGGTTCGCCCATAGGCGGCTATGAAAAAATTATCTGCGCGATTTTCGGCGGACTGCTTTCGGGCATTGGCAGCGGAATGGCGATACGTTTCGGCGGAACGATGGACGGAATGGAGAGCCTTGCCGTAATGTTCGCTAAAAAGCTGAACCTTACCGTGGGAAACTTCGTGCTTATTTTCAACGTATTTTTGTATCTTGTGATAGGCGTGCTCGCTTTTACAAACTGTATTCCCAACAGCGGCGCCAAAGATTTTACCCCCGCCCTGTACTCCATTGTTGCGTATTTCGTGGCAAGCAAAGCGGTTGACTTTATCTCCGACGGTCTGGACCAGGCGAAAGGCGCGTTCATCATCACGTCCAAAAACGACGTAGTATGCAGAGCGCTTTCCGAAGAATTTGGCAGGGGCTTGACCGTTATGGAAGGGCGCGGCTTCTATTCCCAAAGCGAAAAACAGATTATATACTGCGTTATCAACCGTTTTCAGGTTGCCAAGCTGCGCGACGTAGTGTCCCGAAACGACCCGTACGCGTTTGTCACGATAATGGCTATAACCGACGTCATAGGTACGTCTATCAAATACAGCAGGGTCAACGACAAAATTTTCAAACAGAGAAAACAGCTTAAAGCCGCTTCGGAAATAAATGTGGAGGAAACGGACAGTGACGACGGAAAAAACCAATAAAGTAAGCGTAGTAATCGCGGCGGCGGGCAGGGGAGAACGCGCGGGCTTTTCAAAAAACAAACTTTTAGCCCCCCTGTACGGCGCGCCCGCGCTGTGGCACACTCTCGAAAAATTCAGAATACCCGAAATAGACGAAGTCATTATCGCTTCGTCCGAAACCGATTTTAAGGAAATCGAAGAACTTGCGAAGCCCTTCGGATACAAGGTGGTGAAGGGCGGAAAAACGCGTACGCAAAGCGTTAAAAACGCCCTTGCCGAAGTTACGGGGGATATCGTTCTCATTCACGACGGGGCGCGCCCCTTTCTTTCCCGCGAGCTTATAATAAGCTGTATAGACAGCGTTAAACGCTTCGGCAGCGCCGTGTGCGCGCTGCCCGCAACCGACGCTACCGCAGTTGCAAACTACGGGCTAATTACAGGGTTTTACGATAAAAATTCCACCTACCGCCTGCAAACGCCGCAGGGATTTTTTACCGACGAGATACGCCGCGCCTACGAACTTTCGGGCGAAAAGGAATATCCCGACGATTCTTCGGTCTATTGCGAATATTTCGCCTTCCCGCACGTTGTCGAAGGCGAAGAAAGCAACCGCAAGCTCACTTTTGCGGAAGATTTCAAAAACGAATTTCCCAAGGCCATTCCCCTCCCCTCTTCCGCCGTCCGCGCGGGTTTCGGAGTGGACGTCCACACTTTTTGCGAGGGCGACGGCGTAATTTTGGGCGGAGTAAAAATAAAATGCGACCGCGCCCTGCTTGCGCACAG
>CANRAI010000120.1 GCA_947628555.1 uncultured Clostridia bacterium
CGCTTCACCCGCCACCGCTTTTGCGAACAGAGTTTTACCTGTTCCGGGAGGCCCGACAAGCAGCACACCCTTGGGAATCCGCGCTCCCAAATCGGAGAATTTTTTCGGCTGGCGCAAGAACTCGACTATCTCTGCAAGCTCGACTTTTTCTTCCTCTGCGCCCGCAACGTCTGTAAAGCGCACACGGATATTCGTTGAAACGCGCGCCTTGGTTTTGGCAAAGTTCATAATTTTGCCGCTGCCGCCCATAGTCGAACGAATTATCAGGAAGAACACTACGCACACCAGCACGAGCGACCCTATCGTAAGAACGGTTGACCACCAGCTCCCTGCGTTCGGGTTCTCAAATTCAACTTCAACGCCGTAGCTAATCCATTCGTTGATTGTTGCGTCGCTCTCCGCCGAAAAGCGCGAAATACCGTAGCAATAATAGCTTGCCCTGTAATTGCCGTTCACACGAACATAGCCCGTATATTCGTAAGCGTTGAAAACTATCTTGTCGATTACAATCAGTTCATTCTTACCGTCGTCGCTGACCCATTTCCCGTCACTCAGACTATAACCTTCGGGATTCCATGCGTTACCCTCGCTATCATGCGTTACGGGGGCGCGCTTGCCTTCCGAATCATACTCGCCGTAGTACTTGGAGTTCTCCACGTACTCTTTGAAGCGGTCATAGCTGATTTCAGTGGCTCGCGGCACTACGTTCATTACAAGTATAACTACAACCGAAATAACTAGCGCCAAAATTATAAGCCACATAACAATTTTGCCTTTCTTGCTCAAAATCCAACTCCTTTTGAAAATTTATTAAAATTTTATTACGATATTTAGATTTTACCATATAATTACAAGTATTTCAAGCGTTTAGCGTTCAAAAAACCGCTTTATCACCTAATTTTTATCTGTGGTAATCTTATTAAAATCCTGTGAAAATGATTAAAATCGACGATATTTTCAAAAAAATTGCTTTGCGCCTATTGAATTTTTAGTTAAAAAATGTTTAACGTGAAACTTTCAACTAAATTTTTTAAACACAGATTTGTTTCACGTGGAACTCAAAGCGCGATTTTTAGACCTTGTGTCAATTCGGTGGAAAGATTTTATCAAAATTTCTCCACAATTTATGTGGATAAGACATTTTAACACAGTGTAATTGTTGAAAACTAAGCCTTAAAAACGGCATAAAACCATAAAAAGGCATTATCACATTGATATTTTGCGTAATTTTGTGGATAAAATACGGCAATTTCCACGTCTATCTCTTCGCAATACAATATTTAAAACATTGTTGAAATGTTGAATTGTGGATACTTTGTGGATAATTTTTTGCCAAACCATGCATGCTTATTAAAGCAATATTTTATGGCTTAAAAATTGATTAAAATTTTGCTTTATTTCTAAACCAAGTCGAAAATAACTTGATGATTGCGCAAGGACTATAATATTATGCCTGCGCTTTACAAAAAATTACCGCGCATTGAGTTGCGTCAAATGTCAGGGCAATTAGGCTAAAAGTCATAACGCGCCGACAAAACGTATTTAAATAACTTACTAGGCGCAAAAATTGATACTAATCAAACTTTACTTGATTACGGCGAGCCGCTATTTAAAGCCTACGTCCAACTAAAAGCATAAAAAATCTTCTTTAAAATTGCTACAAATTTAAGGCTGGCGCTTGAATCGAATAGGATATACAGGGCAAGGCGCAAACAATAACCGGCAACGATTAACTTGCCCAAATATTTTCATTACAGTGCGCCGAATGTTTAAAGCTAACTTAAAAATTGTGCGCCCAAATTTTAATTCAGGCGCTACAAATAGCGACAAATAAGGCGCAAATGGTAATTATTCTATAAAAATTTTCTTAAATCCTTTATTTAGGCGTAACGCGTTTAGAAGTACCGGCGTTTAATCAATAATAGCAACAATCAAGGCACGGCGCAAACGTTTAAATGGCTGTCGAAGTATGCGCCGGAAGATAAACCTAAGAAAAATTTGAAGTTTGCGCCCCCAAATTTATGATTGCGCCATAAAATGATAATAATCCAAGGCGCAAAAACGGCAAGGCGGCGCAAAACATAAAATAAAGTATAATGCTTTATGCGCTTATCGGGATAAATCCCAAAATTTGCGGCAATAACCTTTTACGAGGTTTAAAAATGGAATATTCATTCAATTTATATAATTCGCTTGCCGCAGACGGAGTTTTTCTGTCTCTTAAAAGAATTTTGCCGGAAGCCGCGCAAACCCCGATAATTCTATGCATCGGCAGCGACCTATCCGTGGGCGACAGTCTCGGCCCCGTAACGGGCACAAAAATCAAGGAAAGGCTTTCGGGGCTGAACTGCTTTGTTTACGGAACTCTGGCAAAACCTATAACCGCCCACGAGGTCAAATATCTGAACGACTTTTTGAAAGAAACCCACCCCGAAAGTCCTATAATCGCCATTGACGCGGCGGTGGGGCTTGCAGGCGATATAGGACTTATTAAAGTATCAAAAAAATCAAT
>CANRAI010000121.1 GCA_947628555.1 uncultured Clostridia bacterium
CGCGGCGGATTATCGTAAGGTAGTATGCGCCCATAACCATATCCTGCGAGGGCTGCATAACGGGCTTGCCGTCCGAAAGCTTTAATATATTGTTGCAAGAGAGCATCAAAAATCTCGCTTCCGCCTGCGCCTCTACCGAAAGGGGTACGTGGACCGCCATCTGGTCGCCGTCGAAGTCGGCGTTGAACGCCGTACATACGAGGGGATGGATTTTGATTGCTCTGCCCTCGATTAAAACGGGTTCGAAAGCCTGTATGGAAAGGCGGTGAAGGGTGGGAGCTCTATTCAAAAGCACGGGATGCTCTTTTATTACCTCTTCCAGAACGTCCCATACGAAAGGTTTGGCTTTTTCGACCGTACGTTTCGCGCTTTTTATATTATGGCATTGGCCGCTTTCCACAAGCTTTTTCATTACGAAAGGCTTGAAAAGTTCAATCGCCATTTCCTTGGGAAGCCCGCATTGGTAAAGTTTTAGTTCGGGCCCTACTACGATAACGGAACGTCCGGAATAATCGACGCGCTTGCCGAGAAGGTTCTGGCGGAAACGGCCCTGCTTGCCGCGGAGCATGCCCGAAAGGGATTTAAGCTCGCGGTTGGAAGGACCGGAAAGCGCCTTGCCGCGGCGGCCGTTGTCTATAAGCGCGTCAACCGCTTCCTGCAACATACGCTTTTCGTTCTTTACTATCATTTCGGGCGCGCCGAGTTCTATCATTCTTTTAAGACGGTTGTTTCTGTTTATGACGCGCCTGTATAAATCGTTGAGGTCGGAAGAAGCAAATCTGCCGCCGTCGAGTTGAAGCATGGGGCGAAGGTCGGGCGGAAGTACGGGCAAAACGGTCAGAATCATCCATTCGGGACGGTTGCCGCTCTTTCGGAAAGCTTCGAGAATTTCTATCCTCTTTACCGCTTTTACCCTCTTTTGGCTGGCAGAGCCCGATTCTATAATCTTTCTCGTTTCCTCACATTCCTTGTCGAGGTCAACCGCCATCAATAGTTCGCGGATGGCTTCCGCGCCCATGCCTACTTTAAGCCCCGTAACCTCTCTTTCGCCGTATTTTTCCTCGATGTCGCGCAATTCCTTGTCGTTAATGACCTGCTTGTATTCAAGCTCGGGCACAGTGCCCGGGTCGATTACGACATAAGCGGCAAAATAGATGACCTGTTCAAGCGCTTTGGGGGACATATCGAGGATAAGTCCTATGCGCGAAGGCACGCCCCTGAAATACCAAATATGCGAAACGGGCGCGGCAAGCTCTATATGCCCCATTCTCTCCCTTCTGACCTTTGCGCGGGTGATTTCCACGCCGCACTTTTCACAGGTTATGCCCTTATAGCGGATTCTCTTGTATTTGCCGCAATGACATTCCCAGTCTTTCATAGGTCCGAAGATTCGTTCGCAGAAAAGTCCGTCCTTTTCGGGCTTCTGCGTTCTGTAATTTATCGTTTCGGGCTTCGTTACCTCGCCCTTGGAAAGTTCCCTTATTTTTTCGGGGGAAGCTACGCTGATTTTTATGGAATTGAAATCGTTTAATTCAAACATATACTGCCTTTTCCTCCCTTACTTATCCTCGCCGTCGGGGTCTTTTTCCCCGTCGGCTTCTTCTTCGTCGTCCTCGTCGAACAGAGTGTATTTATCGTCCAAATCGTCGTCGCCGAAGTCGTCGAAGTCGTCGTCTTCTTCCCCGTCGCCGAACAGCTCCTTGCTTGCGAAGTCGTCCTCGTCGTTGTCGAATATCGAACTCGATTTATCGAGGTCGAAGTCGTCCAGCCCGGGCTCTTTGACGATATCCAGCTCTTCTTCGGGACGCGCGTCCTCGATTTCCTGCATTTCGCGTGCGCGCGCCGTCGGTATAGCGTCGTCCTCGTCGTCAAGCTCGCGGATTACAAGCTCCTCGCCGCTCTCGGTGAGCACCTTGACGTCGAGCGCCAACGACTGCAACTCCTTCAAAAGCACCTTGAACGCTTCGGGCACGCCCGGTTCGGAAATGTTGTTGCCCTTTACTATGCTTTCGTACGTCTTGACGCGGCCGACGATATCGTCCGATTTTACCGTAAGAATTTCCTGCAATACGTGCGCCGCGCCGTAGGCTTCGAGCGCCCAGACTTCCATTTCGCCGAATCTCTGTCCGCCGAACTGCGCCTTGCCGCCCAAAGGCTGCTGCGTAACTATGCTGTAAGGGCCTATCGAACGCGCGTGAATTTTATCGTCAACGAGGTGGATAAGCTTTATCATATACTGAACGCCGACGGTGACCCTGTTTTCAAAAGGTTCGCCCGTGCGCCCGTCATATACCTGTATTTTGCCGTCAACCTTGCCTTCGGGGTTGACTATGTTGTTTTCATAGAACAGTTTCTTTATATCCTGCTCGGTCGCGCCGTCGAATACGGGCGTTGCAATCTTCCATCCGAGCTGCTTGCAGACGTGCCCCAAATGGACTTCGAGTACCTGCCCTATGTTCATACGCGAAGGAACGCCGAGGGGATTTAAAACTATCTGCAAAGGCGTGCCGTCCGCAAGGAAAGGCATATCCGCCTGAGGCAGAACCCTCGAAATAACGCCCTTGTTTCCGTGGCGTCCCGCCATTTTATCGCCGACCTGCACCTTTCTCTTCTGCGCGATATATACACGCACAAGTTTGGAAACGCCGGGGGAAAGCTCGTCCTTATTCTCGCGGGTGAAAATCTTAACGTCAACCACGATACCGCCCTCGCCGTGGGGAACTTTAAGGGAAGTATCGCGCACTTCTCTCGCCTTTTCGCCAAAAATCGCGCGAAGAAGCCTTTCCTCGGGGGTAAGTTCGGTTTCGCCCTTAGGCGTAACCTTGCCGACCAAAATGTCGCCCGTCTGCACTTCCGCGCCTATTCTTATAATTCCGTTTTCGTCCAAATCTTTAAGGGCTTCCTCGGAAACGTTGGGTATGTCTCGCGTTATTTCTTCCGCGCCGAGTTTTGTGTCGCGCGCTTCCGTCTCGTGTTCCTCTATATGAATGGAGGTAAACACGTCGTCCTGCACAAGTTTTTCCGAAATGAGAATGGCGTCCTCGTAGTTGTAGCCCTCCCATTCCATATATCCTACCAAAATGTTCTTGCCCAGCGCAAGCTCGCCGTTGTTGGTAGCGGGACCGTCCGCAATGATTTCGCCCGCTTCAACCCTGTCGCCCGTGTTTATTATGGGGCGCTGGTTAAGGCAGGTCATCTGGTTGGAACGCTCGAACTTTTTAAGTTTGTATTCGGTTATCAAACCGTTGTCTTCCTGAATTTTAATGCAGTCCGCGGCGACGCCTACGGCAACGCCAGCGTTCTTCGCGTGCACAAGCACGCCGCTGTCGCGGGCTATTGCGGCTTCTATGCCCGTAGCGACGATAGCAGATTCCGTTTTCATAAGGGGAACTGCCTGCCGCTGCATGTTTGAGCCCATCAGCGCACGGTTTGTATCGTCGTTTTCAAGGAAGGGAATAAGCGCCGTGGCAACCGAAACAAGCTGTTTGGGCGAAACGTCCATATAGTCCATTTTTTCGGGCGGGTACTGCGTTATAAGGTCGCGGTTGCGGCAGCCGATATGCGCGTTGACGAAATGGTTATGCTCGTCAAGCGGCTCGTTCGCCTGCGCAACTATATATCTGTCCTCTTCGTCCGCGGTAAGGTAATCCACCTTGTCCGTTACGGTGGGAATACCGTTTTCGTCCTTTTCCACCCTTCTGTAAGGGCTCATGATAAAGCCGTACTCATTCACTTTCGAGAACGTGGCAAGCGAGGAAATTAGACCTATGTTCTGACCTTCGGGGGTCTCTATGGGGCAAAGCCTGCCGTAGTGGGAGTGGTGAACGTCGCGCACTTCGAACGTGGCTCTGTCGCGGTTAAGACCGCCCGGACCGAGAGCGGAAAGTTTGCGCTTGTGCGTAAGTTCCGCGGCGGGGTTGGTCTGGTCCATAAACTGTGAAAGCTGCGACGACCCGAAGAACTCGCGTATAACGGCGGATACGGGGCGCACGTTTACGAGCGCGGACGGGGTGACTTCCATAACGTCCTGCGTCGCCATACGCTCCTTGATAAGCTTTTCAAGCCTTGCAATGCCTATGCGCAGCTGATTTTGCAGCAATTCGCCCACAGAGCGCACGCGGCGGTTGCCGAGGTGGTCTATGTTGTCTATCGTGCCTATGCCGTACTGCAAATCTATGTTGGTGGATATAGCCGCAACTATATCGTCCACGGTTATATGCTTGTGGTCGAGTTTTTCTATTACGGGCTTTATTTCCTTTTTCTGTTCGTTATCCAGCTCGGTCAAATCGGAATTGAGGAGTTCGCAGAATTTTTTGCACGCCGTAACGAATTTTATGCGGGTTTCCTTTCTCTTTTCCCTGTTCTTCTTGTCCTCCGGCTTTTCGTCGTCGGCTTCGGGAGTCTCCGCAACATAATAAATGGCGTTGATTTCGTTTGTATATTTTGCTGCAACTTCCTCAATCTTCGTCTGCTCACATTCCGCGGCAAGTTTAAGAACAAAACGATAGTTGGGATAATATATTGTAGGCAGAAGCCCGAACATCTTATGGGGCTTGGAACTTACGGCTTTGAAATTTACCGTGTTGTTCGCGATGATTTTATGCTTGATTTCGCCCTGCTCGGGGTCGGAAACGAGAACGAACACTTCGTTTACGCCGCTGTCCTGCATTTCCACAGCTTGTTTTTCGGAGACTACATCGCCTGCGTGCGCCATAATTTCGCCCGTTTCGGGATTGACGACGTCCTCGGCAAGCTTGCAGCCCGGCAGCCTGTACGCAAGATTAAGCTTTTTATTGAACTTGTATCTGCCAACTTTTACTACGTCGTAACGGCGGGGGTCGAAGAACAGATTGTTGAGATGCTGCTTTACGGACGCCTCCGTAGGCACTTCGCCCGGGCGCAGACGGCGGTATAATTCGACAAGACCGTCGCTTTCGGATTTCGTAGTGTCCTTGGCGATTGTGTTTTCAATCATCTTGTCGTCGGCGAACAGGTCTTTAAGCGCCCTGTCCGAGCCGAAGCCGAGGGCGCGCAAAAGCACGGTCGCGCAGATTTTACGCTTTCTATCTACGTGCACCCACAACACGCCCTGCGCGTCCTGCTCCAATTCGAGCCATGCGCCGCGGTTGGGAATGACGGTAGTGCCGAACATTTCCTTGCCCGATTTATCGCGGGTGGAAGCGTTATACACGCCCGGCGAACGCACCAGCTGGGAGACGATTACGCGTTCAGCGCCGTTGATTATAAACGAGCCGGATTCGGTCATAAGGGGCAATTCGCCCATAAATACGTCCTGGTCGATAACGTCGCCGCGCACTTTGTTTACAAGGCGCACCTTTACGTGCATGGGAAGAGCGTACGTCGCGTCGCGGTTGCGGCATTCCTTTTCGTCGTACTTGGGCTTTTCGTCGAACCAGTGGTCGAGGAAATACAACTCATAGTGGTCGGAATAGTCGGTAATGGGCATAAAGTCCTCGAAAACTTCCGTTATGCCCTCTTTGATAAACGCGTCATAACTCGACTTTTGTATTTCAACCAAATCGGGTATGTCGATTACCTCGTTTATCTTGCCGAACTTACGCCTTTCGGTTTTGCCATACTTGTGAATCGGTAAATTCATTAAAAAGAACTCCTT
>CANRAI010000122.1 GCA_947628555.1 uncultured Clostridia bacterium
AAGGCGGCGGGCGTCGCCACATTCCCCGCTTCCGACGAAAAGAGCGCGCGTGAAATTTTAAGAAGGGTTGCGGCAGACTATAAAATAATCTTCATAACGGAAGAACTTGCCCGCCCGCTCGGCGAATTTTTGAAGCGATTCGACGAATCGCCCTATCCCGTAATTTTGCCTATACCTTCGGGTAAGGGAAGCACGGGCTATGGCGACGAACTTTTAAAAACGGCTATGGAACGCGCTCTCGGCGTGGATATTCTTTCCCATAGCGAAAATCAAGCAAAAAAACAAGGTAATTGATATGACAGGCAAAACGGTTAAAATTTCCGGTCCTTTGATTGTTGCGGAAAATATGAAGGATTGCAGAATGTACGACGTCGTGCAGGTTTCAAAGCTGGGTTTGATAGGCGAAATTATCGAACTTCGCGGCGACAGGGCTTCGATACAGGTTTACGAGGAAACGTCGGGTTTAGGTCCCGACGAGGACGTCGTTTCCACGGGCGAACCGCTTTCGGCGGAATTGGGACCCGGGCTTATCGCAGGTATTTTCGACGGCATCCAAAGACCCCTTACGACTCTGTTTTTCAAATACGGTACGCGTATTTCCCGCGGCGTTTCGGTAAACCGCCTCGACAGGGAAAAGCTTTGGCATTTCGTTCCCAAGGTAAGGGCGGGCGAAAAGGTTGAAACGGGCGATATCCTCGGCGTGGTGCAGGAAACCGAAATAGTCGAACACAGAATTCTGGTGCCCCACGGAGTGACGGGCGTAGTTTCGGAAATTACCGAAGGCGACTTCACGGTGGAGCAGACGGTCGCGAAGATTAAAACGGCGGATACGGTCGTTCCCGTTACAATGTTGCGCAAATGGCCGGTGCGCAGGGGCAGACCCTATAAGGAAAAGCTTTCGCCCGACACGCCCATGGTTACGGGCCAGCGCGTTATCGATACTCTGTTCCCCATCGCAAGAGGGGGCGTCGCGGCTGTTCCCGGTCCTTTCGGCAGCGGCAAAACGGTCGTTCAGCATCAGCTTGCCAAATGGGCGGACGCGGACATAATCGTTTATGTCGGTTGCGGCGAACGCGGCAACGAAATGACGGACGTTTTAAACGAATTCCCCGAACTCAAAGACCCTAAAACGGGCGAGCCGCTTATGAAGCGCACGGTGCTTATCGCAAATACTTCCGATATGCCCGTTGCCGCGCGCGAAGCTTCCATTTATACGGGCATTACAATAGCGGAATACTTCCGTGATATGGGCTATAACGTCGCAATAATGGCGGACTCCACGTCCCGCTGGGCGGAGGCTCTCCGCGAAATAAGCGGACGTCTCGAAGAGATGCCTGGCGACGAGGGTTATCCCGCCTATCTTTCCAGCCGCCTTGCGGAATTTTACGAGCGCGCAGGCGTCGTAAGATTGCTCGGCAAAGGGGAAAGGACGGGTTCGGTTACCGCCATAGGCGCGGTATCTCCCCCGGGCGGCGATTTGTCGGAACCCGTATCGCAGGCGACTCTCCGCATTGTCAAAGTGTTCTGGGGGCTCAGCGCTTCGCTTGCATATAAACGCCATTTCCCCGCAATCGACTGGCTTATAAGCTATTCGCTGTACGCCGACAAGATGAAGGAATGGTATGACGCTAACGTCGGCAAAAACTTCCTTAAATACCGGCAGTTCGTAATGACGATTTTGCAGGAAGAAGCGGCTTTGGACGAAATCGTCCGTTTGGTCGGCATGGACGCGCTGTCCTCCGCCGACAGGCTTATAATGGAAACGGCAAAGATAATCCGCGAGGACTACCTGCATCAGAACGCTTTCCACGAGGTGGATACATACACCTCCATGCAAAAACAGCTGTTACTTCTTAAAATAATTTACGACTTCTACACGCTGTCCTCACGCGCGATAGAAAAATACGTCGCTTTAAACGATATTCTCGCTTGCCCTTTCAAAGATAAAATCGGCAGGGCTAAATATATAACCGAGGACAACCTTGCGCAGTTCGACGAAATTTTGTCGGATATGAACGCGCAGATAGGCGCGCTTACGCAGGGAGGTGAAGAGGATGTATAAGGAATACAAGACTATTAAAGAGGTCGTAGGTCCTCTGATGCTCGTGGAGGGCGTAGAGGGCGTTAAATATAACGAGCTTGTGGATATCGTATGCTCGAACGGCGAAATACGCCGCGGCAAGGTGCTTGAAATTAACCGCGACAAGGCCGTCGTTCAGCTTTTCGAAAGCTCGCAGGGGCTTCAAATTTCATCTGCCAAGGCGCGGTTTTTGGGACACAGCCAGCAGCTAAACGTTTCGCGCGATATGCTGGGCAGGGTATTCGACGGTATGGGCAACCCCCGCGACGGCGGCGCGCCCATAATCCCCGATAAAAAACTCGATATCAACGGCGAGCCCATAAATCCCGCCGCGCGCGACTACCCCAACGAATTTATCCAGACGGGCATTTCGGCAATCGACGGCTTAAATACGCTTGTAAGGGGGCAGAAATTGCCCGTGTTCTCAATGAGCGGTTTGCCCCACGCCGAGCTTGCCGCACAGATTGCAAGACAGGCTAAGGTGCGCGGCTCCGATTCCAAATTCGCGGTGGTTTTCGCCGCGATAGGCATAACTTTCGAAGAGGCGCAGTACTTTGTAGAGGACTTTAAGCGCACGGGCGCGATAGAGCGCACCGTACTTTTTACCAACCTCGCCAACGACCCCGCGGTCGAGCGAATTTCGACCCCCCGCATAGCGCTGACCTGCGCCGAATATCTTGCGTTTACCTGCGGTATGCACGTTCTTGTAATAATGACGGATATCACCAACTACGCGGAAGCTCTGCGCGAAGTCTCCGCGGCGAGAAGGGAAATCCCCGGGCGGCGCGGCTATCCCGGCTACTTATATACTGACCTCGCTTCGCTGTACGAGCGCGCGGGCAGAGTCCGCGGCAGCGAGGGCTCTATAACGCAGATACCCATTCTTACGATGCCCGAGGACGATAAAACGCACCCCATACCCGACCTTACGGGTTATATTACGGAGGGGCAGA
>CANRAI010000123.1 GCA_947628555.1 uncultured Clostridia bacterium
CGGCCCCAACGGTGCGGTCGTTACCATAAACGACACCGTTAAGTAAGGAGGACAAGACAAATGCCTAATATAAAAGTGTATAAAATGGACGGCACCGAAGCGGGCGAAATGAGCCTGTCGGACAAGGTTTTCGGAGCCGAATATAACGAGGCTTTAATTCACCAGGCGGTCGTAACCCGTCTTGCCAACGAAAGACAGGGCACGAAATCCACCCTCACCCGCACGGAAGTGCGCGGCGGCGGTAAGAAGCCGTGGAGACAGAAGGGCACGGGCAACGCCCGCCAAGGCTCTATAAGGGCGCCCCAATGGATAAAGGGCGGCGTAGTGTTCGCTCCCAAAAGCCGCGATTTTTCCAAGGATATGAACAAGAAGGCGAAAGCCGGCGCGCTTGTTTCCGCGCTTTCCAAAAAGGTTGCGGACGGAGAGCTGATTGTTATAGACAGCTTACAGGTTAAGGAAGGCAAGACGAGGGAGATGGAAGCTTTCCGCAAGGCGTTGAAACTTGACAAGACTTCGCTTGTGGTAATGGACAACAACGACGAAAAGGTAATACTTGCGGCAAGAAATCTTGCAAAGCTTTCGACCCTGCACGTAGCGCAGATATCCACTTACGAAGTGGTTGCAAATTCCAAGGTCGTTCTTACAAAGGCGGCGGTAGAAAAAATTGAGGAGGCATACGGAGAATAATGTTTGCCGAAGATATCATAATTAAGCCCCTTCTGACCGAAAAAGGCTACGACGGGATTGCGGATAAGAAATACACGTTCATCGTAAGAAAGTCCGCCGACAAAAGGCAGATAAAAGCCGCCGTCGAAAAGCTGTTCGGCGTAAGCGTCAAAAGCGTGAACACCGTAAACTGCAAGGGCAAAAAGAAGAGAATGGGAAAATACGAGGGATATACCCCCGACTACAAGAAGGCGATCGTCCAGCTTAAAGCTGACTCCAAGGCGATTGAGTACTTCGACTCGTTATCGTAAGGAGGTAAGTTTTAAATGGCAATCAAGAGATATAAACCCACCTCCGCCGCCCGCCGTTTCATGACGGTGAGCGCCTACACGGAAATCACAAGCACCAAGCCCGAAAGGAGCTTGCTGCACGACAAGCGCAAGACCGGCGGCAGAAACAACCAGGGTAAAATAACCGTACGCCATATAGGCGGCGGCAACAGAATCAAATACAGAATTATCGACTTCAAGCGCAACAAGGACGGCATCCCCGCAACGGTCAAGTCAATACAATACGACCCCAACCGTTCTGCGAACATCGCTTTGCTTGCTTATGCGGACGGCGAAAAGAGATACATTCTCGCGCCCGTAGGCTTGAACGTAGGGGATAAGGTCGTGTCGGGAGCTGGCGCGGACATCAAGTCCGGCAACTGCCTGCCACTTTCCGAAATCCCCGTGGGCACGGTCGTGCACGCTATCGAAATGAAGCCGGGCAGGGGCGCACAGGTTGCGCGCGCCGCAGGCATTTCCGCCCAGATTATGGCAAAGGAAGGCGCTTATGCGACCGTTAAAATGCCTTCGGGCGAAATGAGGCTGATTCCCATCAAATGCAAGGCGACCATAGGTCAGGTGGGCAACCTCGAACACGAAATAATCCGCGTCGGCAAAGCCGGAAAAACGAGATATCTCGGTATCCGTCCCACCGTCCGCGGCTCGGTCATGAACCCCAACGACCACCCTCACGGCGGCGGCGAAGGCAAGAGCCCCGTAGGCCACGCAGGTCCTATGACCCCTTGGGGCAAGCCCGCTTTGGGTTACAAGACCAGAAAGAAGAAGAATACCACTTCCAAGTTTATCTTGAAGAGAATCAATTAAGGAGGAATAGACAATGTCAAGAAGCGTTAAGAAAGGGCCTTATGCCGAAGCTCGGCTTATGTCAAGGATAGAGGCGATGAACGCTGCCGGCGAGAAGAAGGTTGTAAAAACCTGGTCTCGCGCGACAACGATATTCCCCCAGATGGTAGGACACACTATTGCCGTTTACGACGGCAGAAAGCACGTTCCCGTATATATTACGGAGGATATGGTAGGCTGTAAACTCGGTGAGTTCGCGCCCACCAGAACGTTCAAGGGACACGCGGCGAAAAGCGCTGCCGCAGCCAAGAAGTAAGGAGTTTGAATTATGGCAAGCAATATGAATAAAAAGGTTGAAAGAATTGCCGAAAACAAAGACAAACGTCCTTATGCAACGGCAAAATACGTCAGGATTTCCCCTTATAAGGTAAGAACGGTGCTCGCGCTTATCCGCGGCAAGTCGGTTGAGGAGGCGGAAGCCGTCCTCACCTACTGCACGAAGGGCGGAAGCCTCGAAGTCAAGAAGGTGCTTATGTCTGCGGCGGCAAACGCCGAGCACAACAACGGCATGGACAGAAGCGACCTTTTTGTGGCTGAGGCGTTCGCGGACGGCGGCCCCCACCTTAAAAGAATGCAGCCCGTATCCAAGGGACGCGGCCACGCCATTCTTAAAAGAACAAGCCACATAACGGTAATACTCGACGCAAAGAAGGTTTAAGGAGAGAATATATGGGACAAAAAGTTAATCCTCACGGTTTAAGAGTCGGCATAATTTCCGCATGGGACACTCAATGGTACGCAGACAAGAAGCAGTTTTCGGCGTTTATCAAAGAGGACAGCGAAATCCGCACCTTCTTGAAGAAGAAATACTATGACGCGGCGATAAGCAAAATCACAATCGTGCGCGCCGCAAACAAGATAGAAATAGGCATCTATACGGGCCGTCCCGGCGTTTTAATCGGCAAGGCGGGCTCGGAGATTGAAGTCATCAAAAAGGCGCTTTCCAAGCTCACCAAGGGCAAGGTAATAATTATCAACGTCAGAAAGATAGACAAAATCGACCAGGACGCGCAGCTTGTCGCGGAATCAGTTGCCGCGCAGCTTGAAAAGCGCGTTTCATACAGGAGAGCGGTCAAGCAGCAGATAGCAAAGGTTTCCAAGGCGGGCGTCAAGGGCGTCAAAATCACCGTCGGCGGCAGGCTGGACGGCAGGGAAATCGCGGGAACTGAAAGCTACCACGAGGGCTCGATACCCCTTCAAACGATACGCGCGGACATCGACTACGGCTTTGCGGAAGCGCAAACCACTTTCGGCGTGCTCGGCGTAAAGTGCTGGATATATAAGGGCGAAGTGCTTGACAAGGCTAAAAAGCTTATAATTTCGGAGGGAGGCGAAGAGTAATTATGTTGATCCCCAAAAGAGTCAAATTTATCGCCTACGGCGAATACGGTCTCGTAGCCGAAGAATGCGGCTGGATAAAATCCAACCAAATAGAAGCGGCGCGTATCGCTATGACCAGATTTATCAAGCGCGGCGGTCAGGTATGGATAGATATATTCCCCCACAAGCCCATTACCCGCCACCCCGCCGAAGCCCGTATGGGTTCGGGCAAGGGCTCGGTAGAATATTGGGTCGCAACGGTCAAGCCCGGCAGAGTAATGTTTGAAATGGCGGGCGTAACCGAGGACGTTGCAAGAGAAGCTATGAGGCTTGCAAGCCACAAACTTCCCGTAAAATGCAAGTTCATAAAGAAAGAAGTTGTAGAAGGCGGTGAAGCCAATGAAGGTTAAGGAAATCATCAATTTAAGCGACGAAGAGCTCGCTAAAAAGCTTCAAGAGCTGAAAACCGAATTATTCAACCTTCGCTTCCGCCATGCAAGCGGACAGCTTGAAAATCCTCTGTCGATAAACCTCGTCAAAAAGGATATCGCAAGGGTGAACACGGTAATCCGCGCAAGGCAGTTAAAGGCGTAAAGGAGCAGATAATGGAAGAGAGAACGACTTTAAGAAAGGAAAGAGTGGGCATAGTCGTATCGGACAAGATGGATAAGACGGTGGTAGTAGCCGTAACCGAAAAGTCCAAGCATCCCCTCTATAAAAAGACGATAACCAAGACCACCCGCTTCAAGGCGCACGACGAAAACAACGAGTGCGGCGAGGGTGATACGGTAAGAATAGTTGAAACGCGCAAACTTTCAAAGGATAAGAATTGGCGCGTTGCGGAAATCGTCGAAAAAGCAAAATAACGCACCGGAATCCAACCGAAGGCAAGATTGCTGCCAGCGCGCAAAGGAGAGCGGGATAACTCACCTCGCTTATGTGCGCGCGGCTCAATCCTCTGCGAAAATTAAGTTGTAAGTTTCAAATCAATAAGGAGTCAGATTTATGATACAACCCCAGACAAGGCTCAAAGCCGCGGACAACAGCGGCGCGAAGGAGCTTATGTGTATAAAGGTGCTCGGCGGAAGCTGGCGTAAATACGCCAACATAGGCGACGTAGTGGTTTGCTCGGTAAAAACGGCAACCCCCGGCGGCGCAGTCAAAAAGGGCGAAGTCGTAAAAGCGGTAATAGTCCGCAGCACCAAAGGCATCAGACGCGACGACGGAACGCACATCACGTTCGACGACAACGCCGCGGTAATCATCAGCCAGAATAAAGACCCGCGCGGAACGCGTATCTTCGGACCGATTGCGAGAGAGCTTCGCGAAAAGAACTATATGAAGATAATCTCGCTCGCCCCCGAGGTATTATAAGGAGAGAGTATGAACGTTAAAATAAATGATAATGTGCTTGTCATCACAGGTAAATATGCGGGCAAGCAGGGCAAGGTAATATCTACTTCTCCCAAGAACGGCACCGTCGTGGTACAGGGCATAAACCTTCATAAGAAGGCGAAAAAGGCGAGAAAGGCCAACGAAGTTTCGCAGATAGTCGATATCGAAGCGCCCATAGACGTAAGTAACGTTATGGTAGTCTGCGACGCTTGCGATA
>CANRAI010000124.1 GCA_947628555.1 uncultured Clostridia bacterium
GGCGAAGTGCTCTGCTATATCTGGTAAGGAGGTAATTTAGATATGTCAAGAATAGGTAAATTACCCGTACACCTGCCCGCGGGCGTTTCGGTAACGTTCGACAACGGTATGCTTACCGTTAAAGGTCCCAAGGGCATGCTCACACAAAGCGTAGTCGGCGAAATAGACGTCAAGGTAGAGGGCGCCGAGGCGCACGTTATCACGACGGGCGAAGCCGAAGGCACAAACGCAAGACACGGTCTTTACCGCGCGCTTCTGCAAAATATGGTCGTGGGAGTTACGGAAGGCTACACCGTTAAACTTATCGTAAACGGCGTCGGCTGGAAAGTCGCGAAAACCGGCAAGAAGCTTGTTTTAAATATCGGCTTCTCCCATCCCATAGAATTCCCCGAACCCGACGGCATAACTTTCGCCTGCAACGGCGACAAGGAAATAACCGTTTCGGGTATCGACAAGGTCGTCGTCGGGCAGACGGCGGCAAATATCCGCAAATTAAGACTTCCCGAACCCTACCACGGCTACGGAATCAGGTATGACGACGAAGTAATCGAGCGTAAGGAAGGCAAGACGGGAGGCAAGGGCAAGAAGTAAGACCGGTGCGGCAAACTTGCCGCAAAGTGGTTGAAAAACCTGAAAAGGTACTGCCCGTAAGGAGAAAATATGTATAATAAAATCGATAAAAACCAGGAAAGGCGCAGAAGGCACGCGCGCGTCCGCAAGAAGATAAGCGGCACTGCCGAAACGCCGAGGATGAGCGTTTTCCGCAGCCTCAACCATATCTACGTGCAGGTTATAGACGATACTAAGGGCGTAACCCTTTGCTCGGCTTCCACGATGGAAAAGGACGTTAAGGCTAAAATTCAAGGCATGACTAAGACCGACGCGGCAAAGGTCGTCGGCAAAATAGCAGGCGAAAAGGCCGTTGCGCTCAAAATAGAGAGCGTGGTCTTTGACAGAGGCGGCTATCTGTACACGGGACGCGTGCAGGCGGTTGCGGACGGCGCAAGAGAAGCCGGACTCAAATTCTAAGGAGCGTAATATGGAAGAGAAGAAAGAAAGACCTGCAAGAAGAGAACCGAGAAGGAGACAGCAGGAGGACGACGGCTTAATCAAAAAGCTTATCCAGGTCAACCGCGTAACCAAAACCGTCAAAGGCGGCAGAAATATGCGCTTTGCGGCGCTTGTCGTCGTAGGCGACGGCAAGGGTTCGATAGGCTACGGAATGGGCAAGAGCAAGGAAGTCCCCGAAGCTATTGAAAAGGCCAACGCTCAGGCCAAAAAGAATATGAAGAAGGTCAGCCTCCAAGGCACCTCCATACCCCATACCGTGTTGGGAGTGTTCGGCAGAGGCTCAGTGCTTATGATGCCCGCTTCCGAAGGTACAGGCGTTATCGCGGGTGGTCCCGTGCGCGCCGTTATGGAAGCCGCGGGCGTTAAGGACGTAAGAACCAAATCCCACGGCACTTCCAATCCCATCAACTGCGTAAAGGCGGCGGTTCAGGGTCTGTTGGAGCTTAAATCGCCCGAAGAAGTGGCGGCGGCGCGCGGCGTAGCCGTTGAAGAGTTGAAGGCGTAAGGGAGGCAGCTATGATAAAAGTAACGCTTATAAAGAGCCCTTCGAACGAAGTAAAGTCTGTAAAGGCTACGATTGAAGCGCTCGGACTCAGAAAGATAGGACAGTCCAGAATTTTGGCGGACAATGAAGCCAACAGAGGACAAATCAGTAAGGTATCCTACCTTGTAAAGGTTGAAAAGGTGGAGGAAAAATAATGAGAATCGATACATTACAGCCCGCAGAGGGTTCGAAAATCCCCGCCAAAAGGCTGGGCAGGGGCATAGGCTCCGGACTCGGCAAAACCTCCGGCAAGGGACATAAAGGTCAATGGGCGCGTTCGGGCGGCGGCGTACGCCCCGGGTTCGAAGGCGGTCAGATGCCTATGCACAGGAGAGTGCCCAAGCGCGGTTTCCATAACAAGTGGGCGAAGCGCTATACGGTTATCAATTTAAGCCAGCTTGCGGAACTTCCCGCGGGAACGGTAGTCGATTTCGAATACGTTGAAGCCAATTCGCTTACGAAAGCCGTTAAAAATTCCGTCGGATTGAAAGTTTTGGGCGGCGGCGAAATAAGCGTGGCGCTCACCGTGAAAGCGGCTAAATTCTCCGAAAGCGCAAAGGCTGCCATTGAAAAGGCGGGCGGCAGCGCGGAAGTCACAGAATAAAATTACCTACGCCCTTATCGGGGCGGAACGAGGTTCACAATGTTTGAAACAATAAAAAATTGTTTTAAGGTTAAGGAAATAAGAAAGAAGATTTTCATAACGCTGTTGCTTCTTTTGCTTTTCCGTTTGGGCTGTTACATTCCCGTTCCGGGCATAGATACGGCGCAATTCAGCAGCGTTATAGCGGGTAACAGTTTTCTGAACATCCTGTCGTCGATAACGGGCGGCTCGCTTGCCAACGCGACTTTGTTTGCGCTGGGCATAAGCCCTTACATCAACGCTTCAATTATAATCCAGCTGTTGACGGTCGGTATCCCCGCGTTAGAACGTCTCTCCAAGCAGGGCGAAGAGGGCAGGAAAAAGATTGCCCAGATTACCAGATATGTAACTATCGCGCTTGCGGTTGCGCAGGCAATAGGCATCATCGTAAACTTCGGTATTCAGGGCGACGCGCTTAGGCTTGAAATCTTCGGCTCGGGCGCCGTGGGCGCTATTCCCGAAACGGCGGCAAAATGGATGGCGGGCATATTCCTTACGGTTGTATATACCGCAGGTTCGATGCTCGTTATGTGGCTGGGCGAAAGAATTACAGAATACGGTATTTCGAACGGCATATCGCTTATAATTTTCGCAGGTATCCTTTCCACGGCCGGTCTTACGATAGTAGGCAACCTTATAGAAGGTTTCCAAGGTAATCTTAACAGATTCTGGGAGCTTTTGGGCTTCGTCATACTGACTGTTGTAGAGTTTGTTGCGATTGTAACGGTTGACCTCTCGGAAAGAAGAGTTCCCGTCCAATATGCAAAACAAGTAAAGGGCAGAAAGATGTACGGCGGACAGTCCTCCGTAATTCCCATCAGAATTTCGGGTTCGGGCGTTATGCCTTTAATCTTCGCGTTTGCCCTCATCACGTTCCCCCAAATGATAATAAGCATGTTCTGGCCTAACTCGGGCGCAATGACGGGCATTACTAACTGGTTCTCGGGTTCGTCGCCCTATTGGTACGGACAGCTTCTGTATATGATTGCATTGTGCTTGCTTATATTTGCGTTCTCGTTCTTCTATGCGTCTATGCAGTTCAATCCCGAGGACGTTTCCAAAACCATTCAGCAAAACGGCGGCTTTATTCAGGGTATCCGCCCCGGAAAGCCCACAGCCGAATATCTTAAAAGAATCAATAACCGCATTACGCTGTTCGGCGCAATATATCTGTCGCTTGTCGCGTTCATACCGTCCATTCTTGGAATGGTGCTCACAAGCCTCGGCGCAAGCAATTTGACCCTTCTTTCTGTATTCTCCACAACGGGTATTCTGATTGTCGTATCGGTATCCCTCGAACTCGACAAGGAGTTGGAGAGCCAGCTGATGATGAAGAATTACAAAGGATTCTTGAAATAAGACGCGTCCTATGCAGGTTTGATTGTAATCGGATAGGCTTGCAGATTTTCTTTAACCAAAGCGTAAAAATAGGTTTCATTGTTTTAGCGGTTTGGCAGGAGGAAACGTATGAACATAATCCTACTCGGCGCGCCCGGGGCGGGCAAAGGCACACAGGCAAGTATGCTCGCCGAAAAATACGGGTTTTTGCATATATCCACGGGCGACATATTCCGCGCCAAAATAAAGAGCGGTACGGAAATAGGCAAGCTTGCCAAAACCTATATTGACGCAGGCAAGCTTGTGCCCGATTCGGTTACTTGCGAAATAGTAAAGGATAGGCTTTCAAAAGAAGACGCCGCAGAAGGTTATATGCTTGACGGCTTCCCGCGCAACGTCTTTCAGGCGGAACAGCTGGACTCATTCGCAAAGATAGATTTCTGTTTGAACATAAACGTTCCTTTCGAACTTTTGATGGACAGGATATGCGGAAGGAGAGTGTGCGTCTGCGGCGAAAGCTATCACGTTACGGCGTTGAACGGCAGGACGACCTG